>JABFSB010000504.1 GCA_013140875.1 Acidobacteriota bacterium | reverse complement strand
AGTTAGTCCGTTCATGATGTTTTCTCCCTTGTATCCTTGCTCGTAAAATTCTTTTGTTAGTTTTGCCGCTCCAGCAGTTCTCGCAGCGACATCAGGTCGTCTTTTGAAATAAACCCGCAGACGCCAGCTTCGTCGGCGGCCGTCCGCAGTTCGGCGTCGTTGTGTTGCGTGACCATAACGATCTTCGCGTTCGGAAAGCCGAGCTTGATCTCGCGCGTGGCGGCCAGGCCGTCCAGCCGTTTCATTTGCCAATCCATCAACACCCAGTCGGGCTGGAATTCGGCGTATGCCGTGAATGCATCCGCACCGTCTTCGCATTCGCGGATCTCATTTGCAATGTCCTGCAAATAAAACCGCGTCATTGTGCGAACGGCCGGATTATCGTCAACGATTAAAATATTAAGTTTCGAAAGCATGGAGGGAACTTTATAGAAGATTTAAAGGCGTGAAAATCCGTGCAGCCGCGTAAAAGCAGGTACGCAAAAATACGTAAATCGCACTACGTAGGAACACGTACGTCAGGTAGAAAAATGCAGAAGCCCGCGCGTCAGCAAGGGCGTAACATCCGACTTGAGCATTAAGCCCTTGCTCACGCGCGGGCTCCTGCATATGAATTTTGTCGGTGAGTGTCTAAAGTTCCGATTTGTGGGTTACGGCAAATTTTACAAGGGCGAGTGAACCGTGCAGTTCGAGCTTGCGGCAGATGTTGGTGCGGTGGGTTTCGACCGTGCGATGGCTGATGAAAAGCTTTTCACCGATTTCCTTGCTGGTCTGTTCTTCGGCGATCAGTTTTAATATCTTGAACTCGGTCGGCGAAAGCAGATGAAGTCCGGGCTGTTCCTTTTCCAGCTCGTCGGCCCGGCGTCGGCGATTTAAAAGCAAGGCGGACAGCGACGGGCTGATAAACGGCCGACCGGACGCGACCGCCTTAATGCTGCTGACGATATCGGTCGTCGCGCTGTCTTTCAACACGTATCCCTTTACGCCCAGATCCATTGCCGCCTGAAAAATCTCTTCTTCGCCGTGCATCGTCAGAAAAACAATTTCGACCTCGATATTTCTGCGGCCCAATTCTCGCACGACCTCGAATCCGTCCATTTTGGGCATATCGATATCAAGGACGGCAACATCGGGCCGATGTTCCTCGATCAGCGAGATCGCCGCTTCGCCATCGCCCGCCTGGGCAACGATCAGCAAAGATTTATCGGCCTCGATCATCAGCCGCAACCCCTGCCGCACGATCGGGTGATCGTCGGCGGTTATGATTTTGATTTCGGACTCCATTATTGTTCGGGTTAGCGATTGATATTAACGGTTTGCGACACAGGTGACCAATTTACAATTTTTCAATTTACAATTGACAATGCATCCTCCTAACGGCCGTCGTTCTCTGGTACGGCGAGGTCGATCTTGACGACGGTGCCTTTTCCGATCTCGGATTCGATCGTGTGCGAGCCGCCAAGAATCTTGATTCGTTCCGCCATTCCGAACAGTCCAAAACCCGTCCTCTCACCAGCCATTGTCGAATGGATATCGAATTTGGACGACCTTGCATCAAATCCACGTCCGTTGTCCTCGATCTTGATCATAACGTTCCGTCCGTTTCTTGCTATCAAAACTCTTGCCTCGCTCGCCTCGGAATGTTTAAGGATATTATTAAAGCTTTCCTGCAGGATACGGTAGATGCCGATCTCGGTCTCTGCAGGAAAGATCCCGTCGACATCGTCGATCTCGGAATGAACCTGCAACGCTCCGACCTCGGCAATTTTGTTGAGCATCGACTTTACGGCTTTGGTCAATCCCAGCCTGTCGAGCAGATAAGGCCGGAGGTTATAAGAAATCTCACGCACTTCGCTGATCGCCCTGGCGGACTGGTTCGAGATCTGATCGAACTGCTGCTTCGCCGCGTTCAGATCAATTGCGGTCTGTGAACCGAATACAGCCTGATTTTTTATTATCGCCAGCGATTGACCGAGCGAATCGTGCAGCTCGGCGGCGATCCTTCGGCGCTCGGATTCGTGTGCGTTGATCAGCCCGCGTGAAAATTCCTCCTGCGCAAAGCGTGCGTTTTCAAGCTGCGAAATACGGCGTCTAAAGAGGAGAAACGCCACCGCCCCGATCAGCAAGGCGCACGCCGTAATAAACCACCACGTCCTATAAAACGGCGGCAGCACTTTAATTGGAATAGACGCGCCAACTCCACTCCAGACGTTGTCGCTGTTGGCGGCCATCACGCGAAAAACGTACTCACCGGGCGGCAGATACGGATAAAAAACATCCCGCCTGTTCGCCGCTTCGGTCCAATCTTCATCCAGGCCGTCGAGCTTGTAGCGGAATCGCACTTGTTCGGGCTTGATAAAACTCAATCCGCTGTAGTTGATCTGCAGGTTGTTCTGTCCCGGTTCTATCTGGATTGTGGAGCTAAGATCGTTCACGATATTTCCGTCGATCGCGACATCTTCGATCACGACCGGCGGCGGCAGAGGATTGAACGGCACGCTTTCGGGATCGACGATCGCCACGCCGTTCTGCGTCGCGAACCAAAGCCGGCCGTCGCTCGAGCGGATCGCGGCCGGTTGGCGGCCGCCGTTGCATTCGGTCGAAAGCATGCCGTCGGATTTGTTGTACGCGGTGGAAACTACGCCCGCCCGTTTTCCGTCAACGAAGTCGATCAACTGTTGGCGGGCGACGCGATATATTCCCTGGTTGCTCGACATCCAGAAATTCCCGTGCGAATCCGGGAGTATGGCGAACACTCCATTACTGAAAAGCCCGTTTTCGGCGGCGATCCTCGCAAATTTTCCTTCACGATAAAGCGACAGGCCGCTGTCGTAAGTCCCGAACCACAGAAAGCCGTCTTCGTCCTCATAGATAGAGCGGACGAAATTTCCACCCAAGCCGTCTTTTTCGGTGAAAGGAGAGATCTCGCCGTCTTTGAGACGCGCTACGCCGGCGGTCGTGCCGAGCCACAGTGCTCCGTCGCGGGTTTCGTATATGACCTTGATGTCATCGCTCGGCAGGCCGTTTTTGGTCGTAAAATGCGTTGTCGTACCGTTGAGGTGTTTGAACAAACCATGATCGCTCGCGAACCACATTGCTCCGTCGGAGGTCTGATGAATGTCCCAAAAGGTTTGGTCGCCGATATTAAGGCCGAGCTTTTCGGTAAAATCGATCGATCTTCCGTCGACGAACTGTAATACGCCGCCGATGCTTCCAACCCACAACGTTCCGTCCCGGTCTTCGTAAAGGGCCTGGACGAATTCGTAAGCCAGACCGTTTGACTTCAAATAATTAGTTATTTTCCCGTCTGCATAGCGGGCCAGCCCGCCGAATGCGCCGATCCAGTACGCTCCCGACCGGTCTTGCAGTATTGGATAAACGTTTGTCGCCGCCAGGCCCTCTGCTTTCGACAATGGCTGAATGATTTGCGGGGTCACTCGGTTGATGCCCGCGTTGCCCGTCGCTATCCAGAGTGTTTTCTCACGGTCGAGAAAAAGGCCGGAAACCTCATTACTCGACAGGCCGTTGGCCGTGTTGAAGCAGTCGAAATGCTGATTCAGCATCCGGCACGCTCCGTCTTTTGCCGTACCGATCCAGAGATTTCCCCGACCGTCACGAGCTATGCCCTTTATCGCGCTCGGAGGAACTCCGTTCTTCGCGGTAAAAACAGTGAACTTGCCGTTTTGCAGTAGAAAAAGATTACCGGCCGCACCGAACCATAGGGCCTTGTCTGCATCCTCAAAAAACGTTATGAGGGCGCTAAAGTCATAGGTTTCTTCATATTCATCGGCTTTCGGATAGAATGGTAAATCGAAACGTAAAGGCGGACCTCCGTCTTTAGGCGTCTCAAAAAGCCCGTCCTTGTTGATCTCCCATGTTGTTCCCGACGGTCCGACAAAAGTGACAAATTGCCGCACGTCCTGACGCCGAGTTGACACGAAAGAGCCGTCGCTGTTTATCCTGGCTATTCCGTCTACATCCACGATCAGCAACGAGTCGTCCGACTTTTTCTGAACGTTGAAAATATTGTTCGAAGGCAAGCCGTCGACGGTGGTAAAGGTTCGAAACTGATTGTTCTGAAATCGTGATAAGCCCGCATTTTCGTTGACGATCCAGAGCGTTCCATCACTTTCGGCAAGCACGCCCCGCAGTCGATTGGTCGGAAAATCTTTCGAGTTGCTTTTGTTGAAAACCTTAAAATTTACGCCGTCAAAGCGCACCAGGCCGTCGAAAGTAGTGAACCAAATGTATCCATCCGGCGTTTGAGTAATTGAAAAGACGGAGTTCTGCGGGAGACCCTTATCCGCGGTCCACGAATCGAAGCGGTATTGTGCCCCGGCCTCGATAAGTCCGAGTAAAAGAAAAACGGCTAAAAGAAGTTTACGAGGCGAACTCATACAGCTTCGACCGGTCCTGGCTATCAGAATGTTTTTATTGAAAGCATTTGAATTTAAACCGCATGGCGTTGGATTTACAAGTCAATTCGTGATCAATTGGGGTCCTAATCTGTGTTCGGGGAAAATTTTTTTGCTTTTTGCTTTTCTTCTTATTCGTCTTCTTCGGTGGACAGATTCTTTTAACCGCGGAAGAAGATGAATAAGAAGAAAGAGGAAAGACGAAGGAATTGCAAGGATTTTTCAAAAAGGAACATAAATTAGGTGATGACGAAAGAACGAAGTAGCGATCTAAACCGCCAGAACCTTACCTCTTTTCGCGTTGCCCAAAACTGCGATTGTAAGATAATCTATAATGTTTATAGAGCTTACAGCATCAAATTGTGAGTAAGTTCGAGCAAAGGACAGAAAATAATGGATTTTACGACCAAAGAGATTTTCAAACGGTACGCCAGCATCCTTGTCGGCAAACCGATATCGCCGGTATTTCTGAACATTCTGGTGACCAGCGTTTGCGATATGCGTTGCACGCACTGCTTTTTCACCGAGGAATTGGACGACCGTCCGCGAAAGAAACTGCAAATGAAGGCGGACGAAATCGGACGCATTTCTGAAACGCTGGGCGGAAACCTCGGCGTGCTGGTCCTGGCCGGCGGCGAGCCTTTTACGCGAAAGGACCTTCCGCAAATCGTCCGCTCGTTTTATGAGAACAATAAGCTCGATTCGGTTTATTTGATGTCGAACGGGCAGATCCACCAGCGTATTTTCCCGGACGTGACACAGATCCTCGAAGAATGCCCGAATCTGAACGTGACGGTCGCCCTCGGAATCGACGGGATGAAGGATGCCCACGAAAAGATTCGCCGCAAAGAGGGAAGCTGGGACAAAGCGATCCACACGGCCCGAACTCTGCAGCAGATGAAGAACGAGCAGTTTCCGCGGCTAGATATCCAAACGTGCACCTGCGTGATGCATTCCAATGAAGACACGATCTTCGATTGGTACGACTTTCTTAAATACGACCTCAAGCCGGACAAGGTGAACATTAATTACATCCGCCCGCCGTCCGCCGATCCGAAGGAACTTGAGTTCGATCACAATCGTTATGCAGAGTTGTCGCATATGATTCTTGAGGACACTAAGAACGCGGCGTTGAAAAATAGCTACGGCGGAAAGTCCGGTTTCTTTAAGGCTGCGGTCGATATCTATATGCACGACCTGATCGCGAAAACTAAGGAAGAAAATAAAGCGCAGTTGAAATGCTATGCCGGCAGTGCCGGTGCCGTAATCTATGACAACGGCGTACTTTCGTCATGCGAAAACAAAGCCGACGTGCTTAATCTCCGCGATTACGACTGGAACTTCCAGTCCGCATGGAACACTGACCTGATGAAAGCCCGCCGCGTCGAGGCAGGCGCCGGATGCTTCTGCACGCACGAATCGAACTGCTATTACCCGTCGCTGCCGTTCAACGCCGGCCATTTGATCAAGATCAAAAAGCTCGAAGGCCAGTTGAAAAAGGCCTCGAAAGAGATGGCGTTTGCGGCCGGGAAGGAGATCGCGTTAAAGGCTTAGTTAATGAACATCACCGTCGAACAAACCATGGAAATGCCAAACGCCGTGCTTTTTGCCCGGAAGCTTGATGCCGCGCTAAAAGCCGAGCATAAAAAGCGAGAGCATTTTTATAAGACCGTCGACGAAAACAGGAAGATGGAGTTTATCAACGGCGAGATCGTTTTCCAGTCACCGGTAAAACTTTGGCATAACAATGCCGTAGGCAATTTATTGCAGCTGCTTCGTGCTTATGTTTCGCGCGAGGGAATTGGCTTTGTAGGGTTTGAAAAAATACTCATTTCCCTGACAAGGAATGATTACGAACCGGATATTTGCTTTTTCAGCTCTGAAAAATCGAAGAAGTTTAAGAAAAAGCAAATGCAATTTCCGGCTCCGGATTTTGTGGTCGAGGTTTTGTCGGAATCGACCGAGCGTCACGATCGAGAAACTAAATTTCAGGATTACGCTGCTCATGGTGTTGGCGAATACTGGATCATCGATCCGGAACGGGAAATTGTGGAACAGTACATTCTGGAAAACGAAGATTACGTGCTGGCGGTTAAATCGGGCGACGGTACTATTGACGGTGCCGCTGTCAGCGGTTTTCAGATTCCAATCAAAGCTATATTCGACGAGAAATTAAATCTCGAAACTTTAAAGAAGATAATTCTTTAGTATTTGATGCCTCAAAACACCCCCAAAATTCTCATAATCTCATCCGATACCGGCGGTGGACATCGCTCGGCGGCTCAGGCGTTGGCGGATGGATTCGAGAAATTTTGGCATGGCAATTCGCCGGTGGTGCGGATTGTAAAAGCGGTCGAGGATTCCCATCACATCACGGACAAGCTGGTAAATATCTATAATTGGATGCTGCGAAACCGTCAGCATTGGATGAAGTACCTATACTGGGCGGTAAACCGTTTCCGGCCTGAGACGCGCGATTTTTTT
>JABFSB010000544.1 GCA_013140875.1 Acidobacteriota bacterium | reverse complement strand
GACCTGCATGCTCTTTAACAATTCGGCCGCGGTCTTAGTTTCCGGGACGAAATAGGCATCACGCAGGATTGCGTCGATCTTTAAATGTTCCCTGTTCTCGGCCCACGCCTGCAGCAGATCGCGGACATAGATCACGCCCTCGATATTGTCGATACTTTCGCGATAGACGGGAATACGTGAGTATTTTTCTTCGACCATCAATTCGCGCGCGGCGAGGATCGTCGATTCGATCGGAAGAGCACAGATTTCGGTCCGCGGCGTCATTATCTCGCCGATTCGCGTCTCGTTGAACTCGACGACCGACTCGATCAACTCGCGCTCGCCTTCCTCTATTATTCCCTCGGCCTCGCCGACTTCCATCAGCGCTTGAAAATCGTCCGCATTGTCTTCGTCCCGTTCTTCGGCGCTTTCCGGCGTAACGGTTGCTTCAAGCTTTTGCTGCTCCCGCGTACGAAAGAACCCGGCGAAGGGGCTTGTAATAAACGCCGCCGCGGCATAGAGAGGCCGCACCGTCGGCAGCATGAACAGTAGTTTCTGGTCGGGATTATTTTGAATAAACAGCCTGGGCAGAATCTGTCGAAAACCCACTGTCAGGACCAGTCCGCCAAACAGGGAAAAGACAAGCAGGATCGAATGGCTTGCGGCGAACTCGAGTACGATCAGTGTAAAAAGCACTGTGACCCCGATCAGCAAGATCTGAATCGCAGACGACAGGGCGAAACGAAACCGAGGGCGATTTTCCAATATCTCACGGAGAAATCGTGAAGTTGTCGGCCTCTGATCCTCGTCGCTATCGGTCGCAAGCCTTCTAAGTCCCAGGTCGGAGATCTGAGAGAATGCCATATCGACCGTCGCCAAATAAACGAGGGCGATGAGCAATACGATCGCTATTGCTATCTCAATTTCCATATTTTGCCGAAATAAAACGGCCGTTAAGAAAGACCAGACCGTGTTTTCGGATTATCAGACGGCGGTATTTTTCCATGTTCTTCCATCTTGCTTGAGAATGGCGTCGGCCTCCGTTGGTCCCCAGTCGCCGGCCGCGTAGTTCGGGAAATCGCGGGCTGGTATGGCTTTCCAAACGTCCAGAATAGGCGTTACGATCCGCCAACTCGCTTCGACCATGTCGGCACGTTGAAACAGTGTAGCGTCGCCGATCATGCAGTCGAATAGCAACCGTTCGTAGCCGGTCGAAAGCTGTTCGCCGAAATGATCTACGTAATTGAAATCCATGTCGACCGGTCCCATTTTTACGATCGGACCGGGTATTTTGGCTCCGAAATGAAGCGTGATGCCTTCGTCAGGCTGGATGTGGATCTCGATGCGGTTGGTCGTAAGGCGTTCAACCGGCGTGTCGCGAAACAAAACAAATGGAGCTTTTTTGAATTGAATGACGATGCTTGAATGCTTTGTTGCAAGGCGTTTGCCGGTGCGAACGTAAAAGGGAACGTCGGCCCAACGCCAATTGTCGATCGAAAGTTTCAGGGCGGCAAACGTCTCGGTATTTGAGGTTTTTGAGACCTTTTCTTCGTCGCGGTAAGCAGGCACGGGTTTATCGTTGACAGTCCCCGCGCCATATTGGCCGCGGACGGCGTTGTGCAAAGCATCTTCCGGCGAAAAAGGCTGGATCGCCGCGAGGATCTTTGCCTGTTCATCACGGACGGCGTCTGCTTCGAACGATACCGGCGGTTCCATGGCCGTAAGCGTTACAAGCTGAAAAATATGGTTCGGGATCATGTCCCTTAGCGCACCGGCTGAATCATAATATCCGCCGCGAAGTTCGACGCCGAGTTTTTCGGCAACGGTTATCTGGACATGATCGATATAATTCCGGTTCCAGATCGGTTCGAAAATACTGTTGCCAAAGCGGAAGACCAATATGTTTTGAACCGTTTCCTTGCCGAGATAATGATCGATTCGGTAGATCTGGCGTTCTTTCAATATCTTTAGCAAGTCGGCATTAAGCTTTTTTGCTGATTCAAGATCACGGCCGAAAGGCTTTTCGAAGATAAACCGCCGCCAGTTTCCATTCTCTTCCTTGCCGAGGCCGTTTTTGACGATCTTTTGCGTGACATTTGCAAACAGGTCCGGCGGGATCGCCATGTAATAAAAGTAATTTTCAGGAATATTGTTCGCCGCGCAGACATCGCGGAGCATGTCCTTGATATCCTTGAACAATTTTTTGTCGTCGTCAAAATCGCCGCCCGTATAATAGGTGCGGCTGCAAAACCATTCGATCTTTTCCTCGTCAGGCTGCGAACCCGCAAACTCTTTCAGATTTGCGATCATCTGGTCGCGAAACTCGTCCGAAAGCATTTCCTGACGGCCTACGCCGACGATAGCAAAGTTGTCGGGCAGGTGGCCGTCTTTGGCGAGATTATAGAGTGCCGGGAAGAGTTTGCGTTTGGTCAGATCACCGGTCGCGCCGAAGATGACCATAACGCATGGATCGGCGGTTTTATTTGTTTCGGCCATTGAGAACATTTTGCCACAGACGCGGCTGAAGAACACTACTCAACACTATTCGTTATTCATTATTCGCTATTCGTTACTCCGAAACCAATTCTTCGAAATAACGAATAACGAATAGTGAATAGCGAACAATCAAATGCCTAGTTGTTGGCGTAGTTCCAGTTCGCGGGCGTTCATCTCGCCGTCGTCCGTTTCGTGGTCGTAGCCGCATAGGTGGAGAACGCCGTGGAGGATGAGCTGCTTGATCTCTCCCTCGAGCGTCAAGTTATTCTCTCCTGCCTGTTTTTGAGCTTGCTCGACCGAGATGACAATATCGCCCAGATTATCTTTGTCGGGGTCGAATTCGTCAGGTTCGTACGGGAACGAGAGCACGTCGGTGGTTGTGTTCTTGTCGCGGAAAAACTTGTTAAGTTCGGTCATTCGCCGGTCGGAAACCAATGCGACCGCGAATCCGCGGCCGTTGATCTCTTCCACAGTCTCAACCACATGAAAAAAATCACGCAGGGTTACGACATCGACTGCTATTTTGCGTTGAAGATTAACTAAGTTCGCTAAGCTCATACGTCGTGAAATCCTTAACCCGCTCTTTTGCAGAACTCGACCTCGGCCACTTCCTTTTCGATGCATCAGAACAACGTACTAAAGTGGAATGGTGTGATTTCAGAGACGGGGAATTTTCACGAATATTATTGACAATTAGCGCAATCCCATATCTTCGTTCGATCCATAAAAATGGTCTACGAGTACCCTCGCAAGCGTTGCGGACTCTTTATTCACATGATGATCGCACATGTAAAGGGTGTCTCTGGCAATCCGTGGATCTTTTCGCATGGATGAAACGAACTCTTTCCAGTCAGATAAAGTTCCATCTTCAAAAAGATTATCGATTGCCATTCGCGACCATTCGCTTGTGCTGAGATTTCTATGTTTCATCGACCATTTCTGCAACCATTTTTATTGAAAGGAGTCGTCCTATTTCCCGACATCTGGCGGCGATTTCATCCCAGGACGTCAATTTCGGCTCAAGAAAACGGAGTTGCTTAAAACCGTGTACCGTGTCGTTCAAATCATGCGGCTCGGGCAAAAGCAATTTTTTGATGACCTCGATTAGGATGCTTGGCTGTTTCTCCCAAATGAATTTCTTGTCCAAATCGCTCAAAATTTCGACAACTGCCTCGACCTCAAAGAGGCAGGAAAGTTCGGCGAAATCCACAAAATCCCGCGTGTAATTCCGATTGTAACAGAGAAAAGCCTTCGTCCTAATTAGTTCATCGAGCGTCAGCACGACCAATTCGCCTAGGGGAGTTTCAATTACTTGAGTTTGGAGCGGGGTATTTCGGCGAAGCTGTCTATATCCGACGCGCACTCCATCCAAGGTTCCCAAGATCGTCAATGGAATCGAAACCCGCCGTTCTTTCCATTCCGGTATCTCAAAAAGATGTTCGCGCACCTCGTCAAACCGCTGACTAAGATCGGAAAGCACAAAATCAATGTCGGAAGACAACCGATGGTGTGCGAATAAGGAACAGATCGTTCCGCCGAGCGCGATACTGCCCGGCACTTCGCTATTAGCTTTGACGCCGGCCTTTATAACATCAAGTAATTGGTCCGGCACTTCGATCTTCATCGGAATTGTTGGAATGAGTTTCGTAAGCCTTGACGATCATCTGAACAAGCTTGTGGCGGACGACGTCTTTGTCGGTGAAGTGGACGAATGCGATGCCCTCGAGATCTTTTAATATGATCTCGGCTTCTTTGATGCCGCTCTTTTGACCTCGCGGAAGGTCGATCTGGGTTTTGTCGCCAGTAACGACGGCTTTCGAGCCAAAGCCGATACGCGTCAGGAACATTTTCATCTGCTCGCTGGTCGTGTTCTGGGCTTCATCGAGGATTATAAATGCGTCGGCGAGCGTGCGGCCGCGCATAAATGCGAGCGGGGCGATCTCGATGATGCGTTTTTCGAGCATCTTAGTGACCCGCTCGCTGTCGACCAGATCGAAGAGAGCGTCGTACAGCGGCCGCAGGTAAGGATCGACCTTATCCTGAAGGTCGCCGGGAAGAAATCCGAGTCGCTCGCCGGCTTCGACCGCCGGACGTGTCAGGATAATGCGGCTGACCTGTTTTTTGAACAGAGCATCGACCGCCATCGCGACGGCGAGAAAACTCTTTCCGGTTCCGGCAACGCCGATTCCGAAAACGAGATCGTTGTTCGCGATCGCGTCGAGATACTTTCGCTGGTTTGCCGTTTTCGGCGCGACCTGTTTTTTGCCGGACGGATTAAAGCGGGCCTTTAAGAAATAATCCTTGAGGCTGTAAGCGCGGTCCTCGGCAATCTGTTTGAACGCATCGCGAAGCTCTTTATCGCTAAACGAATTGCCGTCCGCGAACAGGTCGCCGAAGTCGGTGAGTATCTGCTCAACCGTTTTTATGTCCCGCTCGTCGCCGTCGATGAGAAGCTCGTTTCCGCGAGCTCCGATATTCACATCCAGCAGCGATTCAAGGTATTTAATGTTCTGGTCCTGTACGCCGAAAAGCGTGTTTAGTCCCTGCGGTGGAAGTTCTAATTTTTGAAGATTACTCAAATTCTGCGGATCCCGTTTTTAAGTAGTAACTGATACCAGTTGAGGCTACTAAAACGCGTTTAGACTTGTCAATAACAATGCCTATGTGGCACGGTCCTTGCACCTTTATAAATACGTTCGAGAAAAATGTATTGATTCGATTCACGAGGGGAAGACGGAATGTTTGGAATTTTCGGGAAAGAAACACTGAAGTCTAATTCGCCGGTAATTATTCTGGACGTTCACACGACCAGTCCCGGGCAGAACGGCCCTGTAATCGTTCGCAAACAGCCGAACAACCCGTTCGATACCAGTGCCGAGCTTTTCGAAAGGGCGCGGCGTATTTTTGAAAGAGGCCGGTCACAATCGGTCCGGACGGCGTAACCGGCAAAGGAGAAGAAATATGCCCAGATCAAAGGACGGAACGAGCAAATACACGTCAAAACAAGAACGAAAAGCCGACCACATTGCCGAAGCTTACGAAGAAAAAGGCGTTTCGAAAAAAGAAGCCGAAGCCCGGGCCTGGGCCACCGTTAATAAACAGGACGGCGGCGGCAAAAATCCCGGCGGTTCGGGACGAAAAAAATCCAAATGACTCGCTTTTTTGACTAAGAGTTTTTCAAGATAATTTCCTCGGATTGGTGTATCATTAACTACCTTCAAATCCCTGTATCGGCGACCGGCCGTTTACAAGAGGACCACTCCATCACAATTGCCCGCATTTTCTAAAGCCTGTATTACAAACGAATACGAATAGTGTCCGTCGGGAGGAACCACTATGTTAGCAAGGGCAGTGAGTGCGATTTTGTCGACCTTCTTTGGGCTCATTTTTTTCTCGATCTCGGTTTTTCCGCAGGAACATGATTGGAGCTATGCGTCGCGGTGGACCGTGCAGATCGAAAAACAAGCGGGGCACGAGATGGAAGATTTCCGCTGGATGCATCTTCATCACGGTCATCCCGGTGCTGAAGAAGCTCCTGATGTGACGCTGAAAGTATTTATTTTCGGCAGGAACGTTTACGAAGTACTCGAACCGGCGCAAAGCGGTGTCGAGATGCGTTACACGGTGCGCGGAGTGCCTGTTTCCGGTTGGCTGCCGCCGCCGTTCGTTTATACGCTCAATATTGACAATGCCGCCTTGAGCGGCGTGCAGGATGGTTTCCACGATATTTCCGTCGAGGTCCGCGGTGCGACGGCAAGTGATTTTAAGCCGGCCCGGGCCTTTCTGCACTTGACCCGCGAGGGTGATCACGGGTTCGCGCCCACGGTTCCGATCATTACCGGCGCGTGGGAATCCGAGAGCGAGTCGCATTTCGGGCCGGGCGTAGTTTACGTAAACCCGAATGAGCGTCAGTTAACCGGACACCCGATAAGCACACAAGTGACGCCGTGGACGGTGCCGCCATATGATGCGGACCTTTATCTCGAGGAGATGGCTCCGCGTTCCGATCTCTTCGAATCGATCCAGATGTGGTGGGAAGACCCGCCGCATCCGTTAAAGCCATTTGTAAGGGCGTTCCGCTCAAAGCACGCGGAAGACCATCGCAGTCTGCGTGTCCAGGCTAGTCATAACCGCTTTCCTATGCGGGACGGGCCGCGTGGGGTCGGCTGGGCCAGTCCATATATTAGCGGTCAGATCGACCAGCGTGGCCGGTTCTTTTTCGCGGAAGTCGGCGGAAGAGTAGGGCGGATGGACGCGGATGGCGAAATTACTACCATCGCCGGCTGGCGTGTTAAGCCGGGACGCGACCCGATCTGGCCTTCGAAACCGCTGGATGTCGTCCGCCGCAATATGGAGATGCGGGGAATGTGGACCGAAGGCCTATATCCCGACGGCGATGGCTTTCGCACGCCGCTCGATGTCGCGATCGATCCGAAAAACCCGAACAT
>JABFSB010000470.1 GCA_013140875.1 Acidobacteriota bacterium | reverse complement strand
TCTCCGGCGACTCCGAACAAAAACGCACCGCGCTCGCCGAGATAAGAAATATTCGTTCGGAAGACGCATCACGGATCGCCGTTTCTGCTTTGTCCGATAACGACGAAATGGTCCGGGCAACCGCCGCGTCGTCGGTTGTGTTCCTTCCCGAATCGGAAGCCGCCAAAGTTCTGCTGCCGTTGCTTGACGACAAAAAGCCATTTGTCCGCCGCGAAGCTGCCTTTGCACTCGGCCAGGTCGGAAACTGGTCCGCAACGCGGAAGCTGATCGGACTGCTTGACAAGGATCGCGATGCCGAAGTGCGTTCCGCCGCCGCCGTTGCATTAGGCATTATTGGCGACTACTCGGCAATCGAAAGCCTCGTCCGTATTCTGAACAAAAAACCCTCCGAAAACGATGAATTCCTTCGCCGGTCTTGCGCACGAGCGATCGGTCAGGTTTTCGATCTTTACGCCGGCGGCAACACCGACACCGTAACGCCCCAGAATTTTCTTCCGCCGAAGTTCAAGGACATCGGCTCGGGGAAAGACCTCGCTCAGCTTCGGAATTCGGTAAACATCGATTCCGTTATCAGATCGCTGTCGCAAGTCCTCCAAAACCCAAAAGAAGCCGGCGACACCCGGCGCGAAGCCGCCTTCGCGCTCGGCGCCATCCGCCGTCCCGATTCCGCCGCAATTTTGCGCTCCCATCTGAATAGCCCCGATCCATACCTCGCCGAGATTAGCAAAGAAGCTCTCTTAAAGATCGAAAAACAGAAATAGCCTATCGTCATTTTCTTTCCTTATTCCTCTTATTCCGTGGTTAAAACATCTGAACCACAGAATGGGAGGAATAAGAAGAACTAAGACGAAAAGAGCGGCGTCGCCTCCGAAATTCCGGAATGATTTTGAACCGCTCGCGGAATAAATAAAACGCAATTTCTTTGTCTTTCTGCCTTGATTTGGTCTAATTAGAGTATGCAGCCAGCAAAATCAATAGAAAGCGAACCGGAATCGCTGACCGCGTTTTATTTACGCGTCCGGGCACACACCGAAAGCCTTTGCGAACCGCTCGAGATCGAAGATTACATTCCGCAGCCGGTCGTCGATGTCTCGCCGCCGAAGTGGAACATCGCCCACACCACTTGGTTTTTTGAGGAGATGATTCTAAAACGGTTTGTGCCTGATTATAAGGTTTTCGATACGGATTTCGGATTCCTTTTCAACAGCTATTACAACAGCATCGGCGACCGCACGCCCCGCGATCACAGGTCGCTGAGCCGGCCAACCGTTAAGCGTGTTTTTGAGTATCGCAAATATGTGGACGAGCGGATGGTCGCGTTACTGGCAGAACCACCTGCGTTAGCGGGTGGTCGAGACTCGACAAATGGGGGTGTTGACCTTTTGTCGGACGCTCTGCCACCCGCTGACGCAGGTGGTTCTGCCTTGGCTGACCTAGTTGTTCTCGGCCTGAACCACGAACAGCAGCACCAGGAACTTTTCCTGACCGATTTGAAATACACGCTCGGCCTAAATCCGCTGTTCCCGGTTTATCGGGCGGATCACTATCCGGAAGAGATTGACGAAACGCGCTCGTCGGGTTTCGCAGGCGTCGGTGAGGGAATTTACGAGATCGGTCACACGGGCGACTCATTTTGCTTTGACAACGAACTGGCGAGGCACAAGGTATTTCTCGGCAATTTTGAGATTGCGACCAAGCTTGTGACCAACTTCGAGTTCCTCGAGTTCATCAACGACCACAGCTATCGCGATCATCGATTATGGCATTCGGAAGGCTGGGATTGGGTCAGTCAAAACGCTGTCGATTCGCCGCTGCATTGGCACAAGATCGACGGCGAATGGCATCAATATACGCTGGGAGGTTTGAGAAAGCTGAACCTCGACGCTCCGGTTTGCCACGTCTCATACTACGAGGCTTCGGCGTTCGCCGAATGGCGCGGCATGCGCCTGCCGACAGAATTTGAATGGGAAGCGGCAAATGATAAATTCGGCTGGGGAATCCGTTGGGAATGGACGAACTCGGCTTACTTGCCCTATCCCGGATTTGAAAAGGTGGACGGCGCCGTCGGCGAGTATAACGGCAAGTTTATGATCAACCAGATGGTATTGCGCGGTGCATCCGTCGCCACGCCGGACGGTCATAGCCGAAGCACATATCGAAATTTCTTCCATCCGCATCTGCGGTGGCAGTTTACTGGAATAAGATTGGTGAGATAACAGTTATCAGAACGGGCGCGATTTGTTTTTTGTCTGACTATCCAGTGAATCCTGTAAGAAGAATCTATGAAAACATCGACATCACCTGAACTTACGACATTTGCCGAAGACGTTCTTCGCGGCTTGTCGTCGACGCCGAAGCAGCTTTCGTCCAAATATTTTTATGATGACGAAGGTTCGCGGCTTTTTCAGGAAATAATGAAGCTGCCCGAGTACTATTTGACGCGTGCGGAATACAAGCTGCTGACCGAACAGTCGGAGGTAATCGGCAACGCGTTCACCGACGGCGCCGATGCCATCGACCTGATCGAACTCGGTGCCGGCGACGGGACGAAGACGGCGGTTCTGATCGAACATTTGCTGGGGCAAAAAATCGACTTTACCTATTCACCGATCGACATTTCAAAAGAGGCGTGCGATGCATTGTCGGAAAAATTCAGCGTCAAGTTCCCCGGCTTGAAAATCGAACCGCACCACGGCGATTATTTCACGATCCTCGATTCGCTGAGAAATGGAACCGGCCGCCGCAAAGTGATCCTGTTTCTAGGTTCCAACATCGGGAATTTCAACCGTGAACAGGCCGTCGATTTTTTCCGGCGTCTGCGGGCAGTTATGAATACCGGCGATCGAATCTTTATCGGCTTTGACATGCAGAAAGATCCGCGCGTTATCGTCCGTGCCTATGACGACGCGTCGGGCGTGACGGCCGCATTCAATCTCAACCTTCTCCGCCGCATCAACCGCGAATTGGAAGCCGACTTCGTCGTGGAAAACTTTTCACATTATGCCCAATATCGTCCGGTCGAATGTGCCGCCCGCTCATTCCTGATCAGCCTTAAAAAACAAACGGTACATATTTCCGCCGTGAACCGAAGCTTCGAATTCGAACAGTGGGAACCGATCTTTATGGAAATCTCGCAGAAATACACGGCCGCGATGATCGAGGAACTCGCCGCCGCAAGCGGATTCGAGATCACCGAAACGTTTTTGGATAGGGAAAACTTCTATTGCGATTCGCTCTGGCAGCCGAAGTGAAGCGATTTTTTCGAAAGCCCGAAAAACCCGTCGTACATTAGTGAACATAACCGTTCTCACCTTCGATACGCTCGATTCCACCAATACCGAGGCGCTGAAACAAGCCCGCCTCGGTGCGGACGAAGGACTGTGTGTACTCGCCGACCATCAAACAGCGGGCAGAGGACGAAACGGGCGAACATGGATTTCGGCCAAAGGCTCCGGCCTTTATTTCAGCATCGTTCTTCGGCCTAAAATAGATAGCAAATACGTGCCGCTGATAACGCTTATGACCGGGGTTGCCGTCCACGACACTCTTGCCGGGATCGGCCTGCGGCCCGACATCAAATGGGTTAACGACGTACTAGCAAACGAAAAAAAAATCAGCGGTATTTTGGCTGAGACAGCCGAAACATCAAAGGGCCTTGCCGTAGTTGCAGGCATTGGAATCAATATCCGATCATCGAATTTCCCGGACGAGATCGCGGACATCGCAACCTCGATCGAACATGAGACCGGCCGCGTTATCTCGCCCGCCAAACTCGCCTCAGCGCTGACTGGCTTTATCAATTACTTTTACGACATACTTACCGGCGAAGAGGGCCCCGCAAAGGTCTTGTCCGCGTGGCAAAGCCGCTCGACTTACTTTTCCGGCAAAAAGGTCAAGGCATGGTCCGGAAATGAAACGATCACCGGCACAACCGACGGCCTGGAAGCGAACGGTGCTCTTCGTATCCGAGATGAGGACGGGAAACTAACGATCGTTCATGCGGGCTACGTGGAGCGACTGAGACAAGCCGAATAAATGCGAAAACGTCTTTCAGAAATTCATCCGGTTTTATACAGGACCCGTATCGGGCAGAAACGCCTGTTCAGACGACTCGACGACCTATCGAAGAGAAAAATATTTGCCGACGAAAAAGTGAGTGATCCGCTGCCCTTTTCGTGCAAGAAACATCAGTCGCTTTTAAGAAGAAGGCTCGGCAATTCCGATCCGCAGCTGCAGGAAAACAAGGTCGAGAATCTGAAAATCGCGTGTCCGACGATCGACGGATTGCTGATCAAACCGGGTGAAACATTTTCCTTCTGGCGACAGGTCGGTGAAGCGACCGCCGAAAAAGGTTATTGCGAGGGCATGCAGTTATCGCGCGGCGAGGTCGTCCGCGGCGTGGGCGGCGGACTTTGCCAGCTTGCAAATCTGCTTTATTGGATGGCGCTGCACACGCCGCTTGAGATCGCGGAACGGCACCATCACAGCTTTGATCCGTTCCCGGACGAGAACCGCGTTCTCCCGTTCGGCAGCGGAGCCGGTGTTTTCTACAACTACATAGATCTGAGATTTTTCAACCCGACCGATCATACCTTTCAGATAAAATTGTGGTTGACGGACCAGCATTTGAAGGGCTCGATCTTGTGTGACCGGGAGACACCGCACAGTTATCACGTTTTCGAAAAGAATCATCGATTTCTGCAGCGGAACCAACGCAATTTTCGCGAGAATGAGATCTGGCGTGAAGTGATCGACCGCAAGACCGGCAATACGATACGCGAGGAGTTGATCGTCAAAAACTTTTCGGAGGTCAAGTACGAATTGAACTTTTCGCCGGAGCGGTGTAATTTGTAGCTACGGTATTATTTATGAGCAGTGATTTTGACCAGCTATCCGATTTTGACCTGGACGACGAGTTTGCCGATGAACTCGCCGAATTCGAAGATTTTGATATCGATCTCGATGACGTTTTAGTCCGAACCGCCGTCCTCCAAAAGAACAACATGGTCGCTCTTCTCTGCATCAAGAGCGCGACCGCCGGTGCCGCTATCTGTCGGGTCGACCCGCGCGAACTGCACCCCGCCGTTCAGCTTTATGACGATCCTACAGCCGCTCTCGAATGGTTCACAAAAAGCCTAAGGTCAAGCAGACGAAACGGCTGGAATATTGTGTACGACGGCCTTCCGCTTCAAGGCTAAATGCTTCTCGCCATAGACATCGGCAACTCCACCACGAAATTCGGCATTTTTGAATCGGGCTCGCTTATCGACAAATTCGTGATACCGACCGTGCTTGACTATACCGTCGACGAACTTTCATTCGACCGCCTCCGCTATACCGACGATCGCTTTTTTCAGATCGACGCCGCGATAGTTTCGTCCGTGGTTCCCGAAATGAACGGCACGCTGGCCGAGGCGTGCAAAAAGCTGCTCAAAATCACGCCGTCTTTTGTCGACTACACTTTCGACTTTGGAATGAATGTCGGTTACGATCCGCCCTCCGCCGCCGGCACGGATCGTCTCGTCAATGCCGCGGCCGCGGCCGCAAAATACGGAGTGCCCGTTATAGCTTGCAGCTTTGGAACCGCCACTACCATCGATGTCGTTGATTCCGATCGGAAGTATCTCGGCGGCACGATCTCACCCGGCCTGAAAACTCTCGTTGAAGCACTGCATCTTAAAACCTCAAAGCTTCCCCTCGTCACGATCGAAAGGCCCAAAAACGTGATCGGAAATACGACCAAAGGATCGATCAATTCGGGAACGTACTACGGCCATATCGGAATGGTTGAAGGTATTCTGCAGCGTATTTTTGAAGAGTTGGGTCAAAAGCCAAAAGTTGTCGCAACCGGCGGCTTTGCGTCGGTCGTAGCCGAGAACAGCTCGCTGATCGACGTGGTAGATGAGAATTTGACGTTGGAGGGATTGCTGCGTCTCGCGGAACGCCGCTCGTCTTAGAACGCCGCGGTCGATTGCGAAAAAAAGACCGACTTGACTGCTCGGATAGTGTTGCAGTGAATCTCGACGGTATCGTCAATCTCGGCCGCGTAACCGCCGCTCATTGTCGTTAGGATCGGTACTCCATATGACCTCGCGAAATCAAGCACCATCTCGTCTCTCTTTCGCAGGCCATCTATCGACAATGCCAATCGGCCGAGCTTGTCATTCTCATAAGGATCGGCTCCGGCAAGATAGAATATTAGCTCCGGATCATGAGTTATCACTCGCGGCAACGCCTCGGAAAGCGTCTGGAGAAATTCGTCGTCCGCGGTCTTATCGGCAAGTTCGATGTCAAGCGTAGAAGTTTCTTTGAACAACGGGTAATTCTTCGCACCGTGCATTGAGAACGTAAACACCTCGGGCGAATCCTTGAAGATGAACGCCGTTCCGTTACCCTGATGGACATCGCAGTCGATTATCAGGAAACGCTTGGCCAAACCGTCTCGCTGCAGTACGCGGATCGCGACGGCAACGTCATTCAAAACGCAAAAGCCTTCGCCGCGATCGGGATAAGCATGATGCGTTCCGCCCGCCAGATTTGAAGAAACTGTGTCGATAAGGGCCTTTTTTGCCGCATTGATGGTTCCCGATATTGCGTGCAGCGACCGCCGGACAAGTGATTCGGACCACGGCAACCCGAGCTTGCGTACCTCTTTTGCGGTCAACTCGCCAGCTATCAGACGGCTTATGTAATCGTTGGTGTGAACCAATAGAAGATCGTCGGGAGAAGCACGCTCAGGCTCGATTATTTCTTCGGCCACAAGTGTTCCCTCGGACACCAGTTTGTCGCGCACGAGTTCGAACTTTCTTATCGGAAAGACGTGACCCTCGCCGATATCGGCATAATAATAGGGCGAATAAAAAATATTGTAATCACGCATTCGGAGGCATTACTTCCTTATCGAAAACTTTCCATCTTTCCAAACGAG
>JABFSB010000241.1 GCA_013140875.1 Acidobacteriota bacterium | reverse complement strand
CCGACAAGTAGCGCGATTGCAAAAGTCGCCGTGCCGAAAATGGCCGAGCCGATAACAGTCCCAGCCGCAAACCGCCATAACGGCGGCTCGTCGGTTTCGATAAGGTAAGTGATTGCCAGTCCGCCGGCCGCAATCGCCAGGACCAGAATGATCGAAATCAGCATATTCCAGGGAAAAAAACCTACCCTAAAATTAGCCTAATTTGCCCTCCAGTTAAAGTAAGCTCTGATTTCTGATTTCCTTTGCGTACGCGGCGGGCCTTGCGTGACCTTGTTTTATTCGCTTTAAGAAGTTTCACGACAAGGTCGCAAAGAACGCAAAGCAAGTCGCTAAAGCCGGAGACCCGGCTATGGACGAAAGCATCACGATGGACTATACTTTTTGGAATTTCCATCACTAATTCGAATAAGGGGGACCAAATAATGAAACGCATCGCAACACTCAGTTTCTCGCTCCTGCTTTTGGTTTTTTCGACCACTGCTTTTGGACGGACGCCATCAAATCCGTTCAGCGTCTATAACCAGGATAGCCCTTTCGCCGTCTCAAGCTCGGTCATAAAAGGAATACAGGTCTTCGGCAAAAGGTCCGGAATCGCATACACGGCCGATTCGCTTTACCGAACGGACGACTCAGGCACGACCTGGCAAGAATTGCCGCTTACTTTCACGCCTGGTTTCAGGATCGCGGCTGTATCGTTCAGCAACAATCAGGACGGCCTGGTTTTGCTGGCAACAAGTGATGGCGCATTTGAATTGGCGCGCACAACAAACGGAGGCGAAACCTGGAGCCGGGCTGCGGCGGTATTCGAAAATTCGGACCTCTTGGAGATAAATACCGACGACATCCGCCTTTCGGGCAGCCCGAACGGGATTCTTCAAGCGTCCGCACGAATACCGACCAGTTCCAACTTCGTCGGTAAGGCAACCTATCGGTCAAACGACGGCGGAAGGTCATGGAACCTCGTCAGCCGCGCTGTCGAGCCATGGAACGAAGGCGAAGCCACAGGCACGGCACGATTTGGAAATTGGGTTATCGAAACTTCGGGGGAATGCGTTGGCCACAAGGTCGGATGTGTCCAAACGTCAAGACTGTCCATTTTGGGCAAAGACGCGACACCGCCGCAGCTCCGGGATCGGGCGCGCGTCGAATTTGAAAAGGCCCGAACCGAAGCCGATCAAAACCGAATGTTCGCCGCACCACCCGGCGGTTCGATCCGCACGAGTTTGAACCGCGGCTTTGATAAATGCCAGGCGGGATCGGTCGCTCAGATGCAGTCGTGGTGGGACAACTCCTACTTTTTCGACACGAACATCTATTTCAGCGGCCGTAATCGGGCCTGTCCGTCGCAGCCGTTTACGAACAATCCTGCGTGGATAAACTCGATCAGTGCTCAAGGTTGGGGAATAATTCCCACCGTGGTCGGCTATCAATCGCCGTGCACCGCATCGACGACCACAGCCAAACTCAGTTACGATCCAGTGGTCGCCGAAACACAGGGACGCGGCGAAGCCGATATTGCCGCGACCGACGCCGCCAGCATCGGCCTGACGGCGGGTTCCGTCCTTTATTACGACATGGAGCGCTACGATCCGCCTTCGCCGGACACGCTCGGCTGCCGAGCCGCCACCGTCGCATTCTTAAAAGGCTGGACCGAGCGCATTCGTGAGATCGGCTACGTTTCCGGTACTTACGGCTCGCCTAAGAACGCGATCGAAGATTGGCAGTTTATGCCGCCGGCAAGCCGCATGGATGCGGTGTGGATGGCCCGCTGGGACAATGTTATTTCAGTGTGGACATATGTGACCTTCTCTAACTTCCCGACTAACGTTTGGGACAATCATCAGCGGATCAAACAATGGCAGGCACCGCACAATGAAACGTGGGCGGGTATAACGTTCAACATCGACGGCAATGTTGCCGACGGCCCGGTGGCGGGCATACCGGTTCCTCGCAATAAGGTCGCCGATTTTGACGGCGACGGCCGGACCGACGTCAGTGTATTTCGGCCCGGAACGGGTGAGTGGTTTATTGCCGGAACCCTCGGACCATCATTCAGCTCGTACGGGTTCGGCATTGCCGAGGACGTTCCGACACCCGGCGATTACGACGGCGACGGAAAAACCGACCTCGCTGTTTTTCGCCCGAGCAACTCTACCTGGTATGTGCGTGCCAAAGGTTCATTTAGTTTTAGGCAATGGGGGGAAGCAGGCGATATCCCGGCTCAGGCCGATTACAACGGAGACCGCCGCACCGATTTTGCCGTATTTCGTCCATCTACCGGCGTCTGGTACATCGCTCTCAGCGACAGTCTGAACACTTTCGTGCAAACTCCGTTCGGACAAAACGGCGACCAGCCGGCGTCCGGCGATTATGACGGCGATGGTCGGGCCGATATCGCCGTCTGGCGTCCTTCGAACGGCACATGGTACGTCCTGGGAAGCACGGCCGGATATACAGTGGTCGAATTGGGCGTGCCCGGCGATTTGCCGGTGCAGGGCGATTACGACGGCGATGGCAAAATCGATCGGGCCGTATTCCGTGGTTCATCGGGCACGTGGCATTTGCTGCAGTCGACCGAGGGAAGCGCCGCGCGGCAATTCGGCGTTGAAGGTGATGTGCCTGTAACCGGCGATTATGACGGCGATGGCCGTTTTGACATATCGGTATTTCGGCCTTCAAACGGAACCTGGTATGTGAGCCAAGGCCCGGCCGGATATACGGCCCGCCAATTCGGCGTCGCGGACGATAAGCCGATTCCACGGGAGTACCTGCCTCGATAGAGAGAGACGGAAGTCCGCACGTTAGTAAGGGCGTAGTCGCCATGTCGAGCATTACGCCCTTACTAACATGCGGGCTTCCGCATTTAGGTGCGATTGGCTACAATTGTCGTTTCGCCTGTGCGAGCGAATACGACCCTTATGCTTCAAGCTGGAATCGTTGGCCTGCCCAACGTTGGAAAATCTACTCTCTTTAATGCACTAACCGCACAGGAAGCGGCGTTGGCGGCGAATTACCCGTTTGCCACGATCGAGCCGAACATCGGCGTCGTCGCTGTGCCCGATGAGCGGCTTCCCGTTCTTGAAAAACTTCACAAGGCACAAAAAGTCGTACCCGCGACGGTCGAGTTCGTCGATATCGCGGGCCTCGTACGCGGAGCGTCGAAAGGCGAAGGCCTCGGCAACCAGTTCCTCGCGAATATTCGCGAAACCGACGCCGTTATCCAGGTCGTCCGCTGTTTTGACGACGACAACATCGTCCACGTCGAAGGCTCGGTCAACCCGATCCGCGACATCGAGACGATCCAGATCGAGCTCGCATTGGCCGATCTCGCTTCGGCCGAAAAACGCCGTGACAAGGCGATGCGCGCGATAAAAGCTTCTGGCGACAAAGACGCAAAACGCGAGCTTGAGATTTTGGACAAGATACAGCCGGTTCTCGAAGAAGGCCGCCCGGCCCGTGCCGCCGATTTGAGCGACGATGAAAGAGAGATCGTCAGAAAATGGTTCTTTCTCTCGACCAAGCCGACGATCTACGCCGCCAATGTCGATGAGGCTACGCTGGCCGACCCCGAATCGAACGAATACGTTAAGACCGTCATCGCCCACGCAAAAACCGAAAATGCCGATGTAGTCGCGATCTGCGCAAAACTCGAAGCAGAACTGGTCGCCCTCGACCCGGCGGAACGCGATGAGTATTTGAAAGATCTCGGCTTAAATTCAAGCGGCGTCGATAAACTGATCAAAGCCGCCTATCACATGCTCGGGCTGATGTCGTTTCTCACCGCCGGCGAAAAAGAGGTCCGCGCGTGGACCATCCCGATCGGCACAAAAGCCCCGCAAGCCGCCGGCGAAATTCACACCGACATCGAACGCGGCTTTATCCGCGCCGAGATCGTCGGCTACAACGACCTCGTCACCTGCGGCAGCCGCAAAGCCGCCAGCGAAAAAGGCCTCGCCCGACTTGAGGGCAAGGAATACATTATGCAGGACGGCGACGTCGTGGATTTTCGATTTAATGTTTAAGGATTGATGACGGCTATGAATCCGACAATTACCGGCCTCAAATGCTACGTTCCGGCCGAAGATTTCGAGCTGTCAAAGCGATTTTATTCCGAGCTCGGTTTTCAGATGACCGAAGCGTGGGCAGGCGATGTTGACTGCAAGCTCGGCGCCGCCGAGTTTCGTCTCCAAAACTATTACAACAAGGACTGGGCCGAGAACTTTATGATGAAGTTCGAGGTCGAAGACGTAGACGCATGGCACCTGCATGCAAAGAGGATTATAGATGACGGCGATTTTGGAAATGCTCGTTACGACACCCCCGAAAGCGTCGGCGGCGATACGAAAATTTTTCATGTCTGGGACCCGTGCGGTGTGCTTCTGATCTTTATCCAATGAAAATACTCGACAGGCACATCAACGAAGAAGTATCCTCTGCGGACGAATGCTCTACGGCGGGTGATCTGACGACAGCATTCGGTCACCTCGAACGAGCTCATGTTTTGGGACAGGCTTCGACATATGACCACACGCGCGTCCATTGGCGAATGTTCAAATTAGCCCTTCAAATGCGCTCGCCCAGAGAGATTGTCGGCCAGATCGTTCGAATCGTCGGCGCCGCTACCAAAACACCTTTCGGAATCTATCCACTCGGCAATACCGGCGGTGCGAATGTTTGGTTCTTCAAACCGATGCCGATCCCGGACGATTTGCGGGACATTCTGAACAAAGCTGAAAGATGAAAGCAGTCTCGTTCGCAATAATCGTTTACGTCGTATTTATGCTGACTCAGCCGTGTCAGGATATTGCGGTGTTTGCGGATTCGTGTAACGGAGAAGCCCAGTCGTACACGCACATCGACCCGCAACAAGAAAGGCAAGAGGCTTCGGACATTTGTTCGCCGCTCTGCATCTGCTCGTGCTGCAGCACATCGGTTGCAAACCATTACGCTTTCAGATCGTTTTCGCCAGACCGAAGTGATTCGGTTGTCTCATCGGTTTCCATTTCCTACGAAACGCCTTATTCCGCCGCTTTTCTCAACTCCATCTGGCAGCCGCCGAAAGCCTGAATCCAAAGCACAACTGCGCCTGTTTTTGTCCGAGCTTTGCGAAATAAAATGCGAAGCTTGGGCGTATGGCTGTCATGATTCAGACTAGAAAAGGAGTTTATGTTCAAAGCACTTATCTTATTCGCCGTGCTTGTCGCCGCACACACAATTTTCGCTCAAAGTGACAATCGCGTTGCGTTGATAGTTCAAAATAAAGATACAAAAGAAGGAGTTGCCGATGCGGTCGTAACCGTCAAAGGCACCCCTATTTCCATCATCGCCGACGCTGCCGGGCGGGCATCGCTCACAAATATTCCGCCCGGCGAACAAACAATCGAAATCTCGTCGCCCGGTTATGAAACAGCAGAGATCAAGCTGGTTTTTCCATTGGCCGATCTATCCGAACGAACGGTCTTACTCAGCCTGAACAATGAGGTCGGAGAAGTAACAATAACTTCCACAAGGACCGGACGCGAGATCGAAGCCGAGCCGACGCGGGTCGAGGCGATCGACGAGGAAGAGATCGACGAAAAGATCAGCATGCGTCCGGCCAACGTCTCGATGGTCCTGCATGAAAGCACGGGAATTCAGGTGCAGCAAACCTCGGCAACCTCTAATTCGCAAAGCGTTCGCATTCAGGGCCTGGACGGCCGATACACGCAAATTTTGAAAGACGGCTTTCCGGCATACGGCGGATTTTCCGGCAGCCTCAGCGTTCTTGAGATACCGCCGCTCGACCTGAAGCAGGTTGAGATTATTAAAGGCCCGGCCGCCACTCTGTTCGGCGGCGATGCGATCGCCGGTGTGGTCAATTTCGTAACCAAGAATCCGGAAGAAAAACCCGTCACGACTTTGGTGTTGAACCAAACTTCGGCACTCGGCACAGATTTTTCGATCTTCAATTCGAACAAGTATCGGCGGTTCGGTTACACGATTTTAGGCTCCGCAAATTATCAAAAGGAATACGATGTCGACGACGATGATTTTACCGAGCTGCCGAAAACCAGTGCGTTTGGTCTGACTCCGAAATTTCTTTTTTACGTTGACGACAAAACGACGTTGACGGTCGGAAACTCGACCTCGTACCAGGACCGCGAAGGAGGCGACGTATTTGCGCTGAACGGTCGGACAGATGCTCTGCACCAATATTTCGAGCAAACCACTTCTTTCCGTAACGTATCGACCTTTAATTTTGATCGCGAGTTCGCCGACGCCGGACGCGTTTTTGCAAAACAGAGCTTCGCATTTTTTAGTCGCGACCTTTCCACGCCAAACTACTCTTTCATGGGAAATCAGTTCAATTCGTTTACCGACGTTTCTTACTCGCGTCTTTTCGGCAAACACGCCATTGTTTTCGGCGGCAGTGCGATCTATGACGCATTTCGCGAGGACACGACGGCAAATCAAACACCGAGAGGTGAAACGCGTGCCTACGGCGGAGTCTTCGCACAAGACACCGTTGATCTGACGAGCAAGTTGTCGCTCGAGGCCGGCTTTCGGCTCGATTACGCTAAAGACTACGGAGCTTTCGCTTTGCCGCGAGTTTCGGCTCTCTACCGATTTAACGATCGGCTGACGACCCGCATCGGGATCGGTCTCGGTTACAAAACGCCGACGATGTTTACCGAAGATGCCGAAACTCTCCTTTTTCAAAACGTAGCGGGAGTTGGGCGAAATCTGAAGGCCGAGCGAAGCACTGGCGGCACGTTCGACATAAATTACCGGGGAAACCTCGGCGAAGAATTTTCTTATTCGCTGAACCAGATGCTCTTTTACACGCAGGTGTCCGACCCGATAATTCTTAGGCCCGATACGGACGGCATCTACCGCTTTTCAAATGCCGTTTCGCCCGTCATCAGCAAAGGCTTTGAGACGAACGCCC
>JABFSB010000277.1 GCA_013140875.1 Acidobacteriota bacterium | reverse complement strand
CTTTGGGATCGTCCGCGATCAAAACAAAGTCCTGCATTAACTGAGCGGCGCCGTTCCGCATCTTTTCTTCCTGTGTGGTGTCGATCTTCATCGAATCTTTCGCGGCCGCCTTCGCCTTTTCGACCATTCGATCGGCGGAAAGATTTTTTTGCAGACGCGGAAGGATTTTGCCCGAAGTATCGGCGACCGCAATCCGCGTCGGCTCGCCCTTCAGGGAAAAAATAATAAGCGGGACGAACGCGAAACATGCGGCCAGAAATGGCAGCAAAAGCGTCCCGATCAGAAACGACCATTTCAAGACTACCTTTTTGTATTCGTGTTTTACGACGGCAAGAAATTTTCTCATTTGCTTTGAGTACCGGCATCAGCCGGCGATCGGCGCGTTTCCGAGTCGGTAAGAGGCTAAATGGAAGCCGCCTGAAGGCGGGACTCTGAACTCGTTCCTACTTTCTCGATAAAAATATCGTTAAGGCTCGGTTCGGTAATCTCGAATTTTGTGACCTCGGCGCCGGATTCGATCAAAGCCTTCAAGAGCGTCTGCGGGGGAACGCCGTCGGCAAGGTGTAATTCCTGTTCGTCCGCATGCGAGACAACCTTATTTATCAGTTTTTGGTCCGCCAGGACCCGTTCGGCCCGCTCGCCGCGAAAGGCAATGAGATTTGTGCCATAGCTCTCCTTTACTTCGCGCAGACTTCCGCCGAGGACCTTTCGCGACTTGTTGATCAGAATGATGTCGTGGCAAAGGCGTTCCGCCGTGGACATAAGATGAGTTGAAAAAATAACGGTTTTTTCCTGCGTGCGAAAATCCGAAAGTACGTCGATCATAAACTCGACATTTACCGGGTCAAGGCCGGAAAAAGGTTCATCCAGAATGAGAAGGTCGGGATCGTGCAGGACAGTCGAGATGAACTGTATTTTCTGCTGCATTCCCTTCGAAAGGTCGGTCGTTTTCTTCTTTTTCCATTCGGCCAAACCCATACGCTCAAGCCAAAAGTCGATCTTTTTTTCGGCGGGGCCTCGCGAAACGCCCTTCAGTTCGGCAAAATAGCGCAATTGATCGACGACCTTCATTTTTTTATAAAGGCCGCGTTCTTCCGGTAAATAGCCGATGCGATTCTGAAGATCGGGTGAGATGCGATGACCGAAAAGTTCGATCGAGCCTTCGTCGGGTGCCGTAATTCCGACGATCATGCGGATCGTCGTGGTTTTGCCAGCTCCGTTAGGGCCGAGAAAACCAAAAACGCGGCCACTCCGCACGTCAAAGCTCAGATCTTCGACAGCGGTGAAATCGCCGAATCGCTTGGTTACGTTTGCAACCCGCAATGAGACATCGGTTCGCTGTGCTTTATCCATGCTCCGAACATTCTGCCGTTCATTTTTGCGAATTGCAATCGGAAGGGTCCAAGAGCCTATGCGGCGTTCGAAAAGAATTGTCGCCGTGACGAACGCTCGGTGTTTCCGAAGCTGTCCGCCCACCAATCATCGATTCGCAGCGGCTTGGGCGGATCGTTCGGCTTTCGCCACTTCAACGATTCACGGAACGAAAAATGGCTGAACAAACGCATATATTCGCCCATATATATATCGGCGACCCGTTTGTTTCCGCGAATAACTATCATGTTCTCATCGTTGTCCTTGGTAGAGGCCTCGCTGAAATTTGCCGATCCGACGACGACGATCGGGTCGCTGCCTAATGGATCGACCAGCATGAATTTGTTGTGAACATAGCGGACGTTAGAGTTAAGGCCGGTCAGCCGCTCCTTGACCCAACCGTCGAACGTGTTTACGCGGACAAAATCGCCGATCGAAAAAATATTTTCAGGCATGTTTCGCAGGGTTTGGATCGCCTGCTCTTCGGCGGTTTTCTCGGGACCTTCTTCCATCGGCCGCGTCGCTTTTTCCATCAACGCCATCCGCAGCCGGGCACCGCTGTTTTGATAGACGTTCTTGAAAACCGAGTTCATGCCGAAGGCAAAGGTCATAAACAGGCCGTCGACGGCGCTCATCGCCAGATTGCCATAGAAATTCAGGGCATTTAGTGATTTCCGCGGGCTGAATATAACCGACACGCCGGCCGGGACCGGAATCGGCGGCACCGCCGTCAAAGCCTCGACCGCTGTTTTCATCGCCGGAGATTTCAGGTCTTTTTCCAGCTCGTTCCAATACGCAAGATACTCACCCGCCACCGCTCGATCTTTCACGACGTGTGCAACGTTCGAATGTCCGAAGATTCCTCCGTCCGAAAAATTAGTGCCTCCGGTCCACACTTCCTCCGGCACGCCGTTCGTTATTTTGACGATAAATTTGTTGTGAGATATGTAGGACGCCCCTTCGGTCCGTTCGGTACAAATATTCTGCAGGCCCGCCGTCGCGACTGCGATCCGGTTATCGTCGCCGGGCTTCGGTTTCCGGGCGTCGTAAATGATCTGGATGTCCACACCGGCGTCGGAGGCCATTTTTATCACGTCGAGCAGCTTGCCGTAATTGAATTCATAGGCCGCAATACGAAGCGAATGGGTTCCCGGAACGCAAGACGAAATAAATTCGGTCATCGCCTCATACAATCCTCTCGAAAGCCATTCAAAAGCCTTGTTGTTTGCAACTTTGTCGGGGCTCCGGTCGCCAAAACGCCGGACGTACTCTTGCGAAGCGGCCGTCCCGCGATTGAAGTATGTTTCGTGGATCTGGCCGATCCTTATCTCGGTGTCCACGGTGACAGCGATCGACGCAATAGGCGTAAGATTTGCCGGAGTGCCGTTTAGCGCCGTCACGGTATAAACATATCGATGGCCGGGTTTCGCCGAATAATCGGCCCATTGAAAACTCTGGATCGGATGGTCCCTGGTCGAATAAAGTGAACCTGCCGGAAATCCCGGATCAGTCTCGGCAAATGCTTTCATTGCCTCCAGATAATAGGCCTCGTTTTCGGTCACATCGCTTCGATGGATCGAAAAGCCGAGCAGTCCCTGACAATTTGCCTGCGGCAGGTCGAACCCGAGCATAACAACGTAGGTTCCGGCGATCGCCTGGACCTTTAAACCGCCGGAAGTATTGGATACACGCATATGGAGGCCTCTCAAATAGAGTAAAATTCTTCGACCAGCATTGCTGACGGCACACACTCTATATCCCTTTTTCCGACCGGTCAAGGCGCCGGCGTTTCCGGCGATTTAAGTTCGCCGTTATTATTCGTGTATAGTTCCGTGTGGCTGAAGCATTATGGAAATTTTCGTTTATAGAACTGGGGCAACATCCATCGAGGAAGGCTTTTCACCCGATGAGCTGCCGGAGCTTCTCGATGATAAGGACAACCTGATTTGGGTCGACTTCCTTGGTGAAACTCCGGAACAGATCGATCAGGCAAAAACGATCCTGCTTGATGTGTTTAAGTTTCATTATTTGACGGTCGAAGACTGCATCGAAACCCGCAATCAGCCGAAGATCGAGGCTTTCCCGAATTACATTTATTTTATTGTCCACGGAATAAAACCCGGCGAAACCGGTCCGGGTAACTTCGTCACGAAGGAGTTGGATGGCTATCTCGGCGAGAATTTTGTCGTGACGTTCCACGACCAGCGTTTCCGCAGCCTAAAGGTAGTAAAACAGCAGATACGTGCGAGCCATTTTGCGTGCTCTCGCGGGCCGGCATATCTGCTTCATCAGATATTGGACAACATCGTCGATCTTTACATGCCGATCCTCGATGATTTTGACGCTGAGATAAATTCGCTGGAAGACCGCGTCTTCGATCTTAAGAAAAGCAACAGTGCAATACTCGAAGAGGTGATGGACCTGCGTCGCAGCGTCTCTCGTCTGCGCAGAATATCTGCCCGGCAGCTCGAGGTGCTTTACAGAATTTCACACGGCGAGTTTCCACAGATACCGGAACACATATTGCCTTTCTTCCGCGACGTTCACGATCACCTGCTGCGCATCTCCGACCTTTCGGAAAGCTATCGCGACCTTGTCAGCAGCCTGTTCGATATTCACTTTTCCGTGGTTGCAAACAAGACCAACGATGTGATGAAAACCCTTGCGGTACTGTCGTCGATAATTCTGCCGTTGTCCCTGATCGCCGGTATTTACGGAATGAACTTCGAGAATATGCCCGAGCTTCATACGCCGCATGGCTATTTCATAACCATTTCGGTGATGATCGTGGTCGCGGTGATCTTACTTATCTATTTTTGGCGTCGGGGCTGGATCTTCCAGCGCGAGGAAACGCCGGCCGTAAAGCGGGAAGAACCCCAGGCGGAACACCTGCTGGACAGCTAGACGGCCTCCATCAAACGTTCGACTTGCAGATCGCCAAAGCCGTACACGCCTGCCCGTTTCTGGAATTCGGGAAACAACTTGTCGAAGTCTTTATAACCGAGGACTTTCAATTCCCTGACGATTTCACTGGGTTTTGACTCGATCTCGGCAGCCGCTTCGCAAACTTCTTTTAGGAAAGGAAAACAAGGCGAGCGAAATTCACTCAATCGCTTTAATTCCTCCGCGTCTCGGTTTCGGAAGGCGTGCCAGAGTCGTGATCCGGTTTCGATGTCTTCGGCTGAAAATTTCGTCCTCGCTTCAAAACAATTTGCCAGGTCATCGGCCCCCAGGCTGCCGAACCCTTTCCATACATCGTCCGGCGACGCGTTCATCGGCTCGACCCGAAAGACCGAAGCCTGGCCGTCCTTAATTAGATCAAGGCAAAACCACATATTAACCTGACAGAACAGCTCGTACTCGAACCAGAGATTTACTTCGTCATCAGCGGATAGCCCGATCAATCTCTCCAATTCATAAGCGACATTTTCCTGATACTCTATCGGATCGCCCGCGTAGTCGATCGCGACAAAATTAGCCCGCCGGTCCCAAAATTCAGCCAGCGTGTTGCCCGAAACATCGCCCACAACCAAACACTCGCGGCACACCACGACATTGCCGTCGATATCGGCGGTCTGAAATTCCTTGACAAGCGAATCGCCCGGAAGAACATGCAAAATCATATCAAAAGAGTAATCGCGTAAATGACCGAAAGGCAAATGCCCGCATAGACGCCGGCCAGTATATCGTCGGCACAGACACCGATCCCGCCGGGAAGTACCTGAAGAGAATCGATCGGATAAGGCTTCCAGATATCGAAAAGTCTGAAGAGCAGAAAACCGGCAATCACCAGCGGCCACGATATTCCGAAGGGGACAAAAAGGAACGTGATGAGCTGGCCGATGACTTCATCGACAACAGCTTCGGACGGATCGGAATTGCCGAGAAGCTCCGTGCTGCGGCCCGCGGCCCAAACACCAAGGAGCGTAAATAGCAGAAATATAAACAGAAGCGCGGCGATTGAGATCGCCTGGGCTTGAGACGGTCCAAAGTGATGAATCGGCGCCCAATGGTGTTCCCAGGTCCCGTCGAGAGAAGAAAACCCAAGATAGATCGCTACGCCGACCATCGATCCCCAGGTTCCGGGAGCAAGCGGCAAATATCCCACGCCGAACGTCGTAACCGCCAGTGACAGGTAATCGAGTGATCCTTCGGGCTTTCGCTTTTCTATGGATGTTTTCATTTCCGGGAATAGCGAACAACGAATAACGTAAAACGAATATTCCGTTATTCGTTTTTCACTATACGCTATTCGTTATTCCGAACCTGACTTTAAAATTCGATTCCCTGTTGGGCAAAGATGCCGGCGTGAAACGGATGCTTGACCTCTTTCATCTCGGTGACGAGGTCAGCGGCCTCGACAAGTTCTGTTGGGGCATTTCGACCGGTGGCTATAATATGCAGATGCGGCTGTTTTTGACGCACGTCCTTGATTTCATTCAGAACCTTTTCGAGATCGAGAAATTTGTAGTCCAGAACATAAACAAGCTCGTCGAAAACCAGCAGATCATATTCTTCGCTGCGCATTTTTTCGACGCAAAGTGCCCACGTTTCTTCGGATGTTTTTATGTCCTGGGCTTTATCGTTCGTGTCCCAGGTGAAGCCGTCGCCCATCGTATGGACCTCGACGCCGAGATGTTCGAGCGATTCATGTTCGCCGTAGCGGTCGGTTTTGGACTTCATGAACTGGATCATGCAGCAGTGCAATCCGCGACCAGCCGCACGCACCAAAACGCCGAGTGCAGCAGTAGTCTTACCCTTGCCATCGCCGGTGTTGACCATCAGCAGGCCTTTGGTATTTTCGCGGTAATCGTCGCGCCGCCACTTGTATCGTTTCTCAGCCATAGGCGGAACCGCCTGCGTGAGCGGGCGGTGAAATCTCGATCATTCCGGAAGTTGATTTCAACACCGGCGCCGCACCGACCGCTAACTCAGCCGGTTCTGACTAGAGAACATCGGGTGCGACCGTTATGTCACCGGCTGCGATGGCTTCGGCACGTTCAACCGCGTCTCGGACAGCATCGACGAGCTCGGCCTCTTTGGCATCCCAATCACCCTCGATCTGTAATCCGGCCGCATTGCGATGTCCGCCGCCGCCATAGCGTTCGGCTACTTTAGCGACGTTGATATCGCCTTTCGAACGAAGGCTGACGCGAAATCTGCCGTCGCCGACCTCACGCATATAAACGGCGGCAAGAATCGCGCGCGCCGCCAGCGGAATATTAACAAAACCGTTGTTGTCGCCGTCGACCGCGCCGGCCGCATGGCGCATATTCAGGGTCTGCCGCAAATACGCCACCTTACCGCTGTCATCGCGACGAACCGTGCCCAGCACTTGCCGCATCAGCTCGATCCGCGACCACGGATAATTGTTATAAACAGCTTCTGAAATATCGGCCGGTTTAACGCCCGCCTTGATCAATTCAGACGCAACTTTCAATGTCCTTTCAGTGGTGTTTGAGAAATGGAATGAGCCCGTGTCGGTGACCAACGCCATGTAAACGCACTCGGCGATCTCTTTCGTAACGCGTCCGCCGATGGCTTTGCAGAGATTGTAGATCATCTC
>JABFSB010000063.1 GCA_013140875.1 Acidobacteriota bacterium | reverse complement strand
GGTCAGATACGTTGTGCTCGCCATCGCCGCCGCGGCGGTCCTGATCCCGTCGGCATGGATCGTCGGAGTCAAAACCGGAAAGATCAAACGTTATCAGCAGGAAAGGATCAACGTCATTCTCGACCCGGATAACGTCGACCCGAAAGGCTATGGTTATCACACCATCCAGTCGATCATCACGGTCGGTAAAGGCGGCTTGTCAGGTATCAAGGGCGACGGCGAAACGTCGCAAAGCGTCCTGAAGTTCCTGCCCGAGCCTCAGACCGACTTCATCTTTGCCGTAACGGCGGAGAACACGGGTTTTATCGGTTGTATTTCGCTTCTTCTGGCTTATGCCCTTTTGCTGTCGCGCCTTATTGCCGGTGCAAGAGAAGCGAACGACAAGCCCGGAATGCTCGTAATAATGTCGATAGTAACGGCTATGTCGTTCCAGATATTTATGAATGTGGGAATGGCGCTTGGCTTTTTGCCGGTGATCGGCGTGCCGCTGCCCTTAATGAGCGCGGGTCTGTCAGCACTCCTTTCGACGTTTATCGCGATCGGATTTGTGGTTAGTATAAAGATGCGGCGGTTTGTGAATTAGTCGGAATCCGGAGCGGTGGCTACCGAAGCGGGAGCGGACCTAACGCTTTTGGTTCTGACGGAGAGATAGTTATGGCGAGAGATATTAAGAAAATACGGACGACTGAAGTCGAGTCGATACGCTCGGGCAAGGGCCGAAAGTTTGTGAAGTTCGGCTGGTTTTTTGCGGCGCTTCTTCTTGCTCTTACGGCCGGCGGGTTGACGGGCATTCTTGCGTCTTATTACCTGAACAATTCGCGATACGCGACCGAGGTTTCGGCTCTTGCAACGTACCGCCCGCCGCAGGTGACAACTATTTACGCCGACGACGGCGAAACCGTTCTGGCCGAATTCGCCATCGAAAAACGCATTCCGATAAAAGAAAAAGATATACCGAAGAATGTCGAGGACGCACTGATCGCGGTCGAAGACAACCGTTTCTACGATCACATCGGCATCGATCCATACCGTATCGCGGGCGTGGTCTTTAAGAATCTTACGTCAGGCAAGACCGAAGGAGCCTCGACCATCACTCAGCAGCTTGCGAAAAATCTTTTCTTGTACAAGGACCAGACCTACACCCGAAAGGTCAATGAATGGGCGGTCGCATTACAGATCGAAAGGTTCTACACCAAGCGCCAGATTCTGGAAATGTACATGAATTACGTTTTCCTCGGTGCGGGTGCTTACGGTTTCGAAGCCGGTTCGCGGACATATTTCGGCAAATCGCTGAATGAGTTGAGCCTGGAAGAAGCGGCCCTTCTTGCCGCGATACCTAAGTCGCCTGAATATTCGCCGACCCGCAGCATGGAAAAGGCCCGGGCCCGGCGCGATGTCGTACTCGATCAGATGGCGAAATATTTTCCGGAAACCTACTCGCAGTCGATGATCGACGCCGCCAAGGCAAAGCCGATAAAGCTGGCCGACACCGCCTATTATCAATCGCTGCCGAAATCGACCGCTTGGGACTATCCGGTGGAAGAGATTCGCAAATATCTCGAAGAAAAGTACACGACACGAGTCGCCCAGGGCGGCCTGAAGGTTTACACGACCATAAATGTGGAAGGCCAAAAGATCGCGACACGTGTTATCCGCGAGCGGCTTCGGGCGTATGATAAGGGCCGGGCGTGGCGTTCGGATTACCAGAATATCCTCGTCGATGCCGACGAACAGCCGTTGACCGACGCCAAGGAGATCGAAAAGGCCCTGTCGTCGTATAAGCACGCCGACTGGTACGGCGACGAGTATGAAGAAGGCGAATACATAAAAGGGCTGGTCGTAAAGTCCAACCCGACGGCCGATGAAGTAGGCGTCCGTTTTGGCAAATATAAAGCCGTGGTCTCGGCCAAAAATATGGGCCGCAGCGGCAAGCGGCCGAAGGACGAGCTGAAGCCCGGAATGCTTGCCGAGTTTTTGGTCGAAAAGGTCGATCCCGAAAATCAGGTGCTTCAAGTTCAACTGTCGCAGGTGCCCGAGGTACAGGCGTCGATCGTAACAATCGATTCGCACACCGGTGAGATCGCGGCCATGGTGGGCGGTTACGATTATCATACCAACAGGTTCAACAACGCCACTCAAGGGCTGCGGCAAACCGGTTCGGCGTATAAACCGTTCATCTATACGGCCGCGGTCGAAGATGGCATGACTCCGGATATGCTGGTGAGCGGAGCTCCGATCAAGCGCGGCGGTTGGCAGCCGCACAATTATGACGGCAGCACCAGCCACCCGAATGTGCCGATGAAGATCGCCCTTGCCAAGTCGTACAATCTGGCGGCGGTCCATTTGCTCGAACAGGTCGGGATACAGTCGGGCGGCCAGATGGTGCGTCGTTTCGGCATCTCGAACCCGATGGCTCCCAGCCTGCCGTCCGCACTCGGCGCCAGTGAAGCATCGCTGGTTGAGATGGTGGCCGCCTACTCCGCTTTTCCTAATAAAGGCATTCGCGTCGCTCCGCACCTGATCCGAAAGGTTTATAGCCGCGATGGAACGCTTCTCGAGGAATGGGACAAGGCCAGTTCGAAAGTTACGAGCGAATACGTAGCTCTCACGATGGTCGAAATGATGCGCGGCGTTACCTCGGGCGGCGGAACCGCGGCGGCGGCCAGCGCGGCGGGACAGCCCCTGGCCGGCAAAACCGGCACGGTAAACGATCACACCGACGTTTGGTTTATCGGCTATACGCCGACGTATGTGACCGGCGTTTGGATGGGCAACCCGGAAAGGAAAGAAGATCTAGGCGGGAATATGACCGGCGGCCATGGCGCCTTGCCTTACTTTAATTCCTTCATGAACGCCTTTATGAAAGGCAAAAAGATCGAGCGCTTCCCGGACGCTCCGCCCATGCCTAGCGAGATCAAATCGTTAATGGAGCGGAACAAGCGCGAGGAACTTGAAAAATTGGAAAAAGCCGAGCAGAACAGCATTCGTACCGGCGCCGTGAGCAAGCCCGCGACGACCGATACGACCACGACCACCACCGACACTCCGGCCGGCGACACCGGCGGGCCCGACACGGTCAAACCACCCGTCACCAACGGCGACCCGCCGCCGATCAAACCACCGGTCCAACAGCCGCCAGTCAAAAAACCCGACCCGCCACCCGCCGAAAAACCCGAAGGCACCAAGCCAAAGGGCAAAAAGGGTGATGGTTAGACAGGTTTAGACTGGAAAAATCAATGGCGTCGAAGGCACAAAGCCGATCGACGCCATTTTTGTATAAAGCAACCCACGCTGGAAAAGATCAAAATCGATCCGGCACAGCCCGATACTTACTGCGGGCTGATCGCCCTTCGAAATGACTCCGGCAGCGGGAATGGTTCTGAGTAATGGATCGAGTGTTCCGGCGCCGACACGGGGCGGAGGTTAAAGCCGACGGAGATACTAGAGTTTTTTGGCGGACGGCTTCGGAACTCATCGAGTGAAACGTGTAGTTCAACGGAACGGTTAGGTAGTATGGTGTACCGGCTTGTTCCCCTGCTGCATCTATAAGTGTCCGGGAGATCGCTCTCATTTGCCCTTATCAGCGGAAAGGAATGGTCGGCGGAGTATCCAGTGTAATTTAGCGGCTCGTCTCCGCCATTGTGGATGATGAACTTTAAGTACTGCTCCTTGTTTGTGATCTGCACGGTTCCGGCGTACATGACGTGGATGCCTTCCGGATCGGGAGCGATGCCGGCTCTCACCGGATTGAGTTCTTCAACCTCGATGTCGCGGAGAGTCATGTAAGGCCTGACTTCAAGTCCGACCGCCGTCGCGCCGATACCAAAAAACAAAGCAGCCGCGAAAACCAATAACCGTACAATCCACCTCATAAAGTAGTCTCCACTCTTCTACTTAGATTAGATGCCCGGTACGCCGAAAGGTTCCCGGTCGGAACAAAGTTTCGGGAAAAATGTTTTGTGCGTGCAAATATCAACCAGATATGATACACTTTGTGTCGTTGGTAGTTCTTTGAAAATTTGCAGTCTTAATGTGGGCACTTTTTGAAGAAATACAAAAAACGCCGATTTTTGTTCCGGCGTGTTCCGGTTGTTCCGTCACGAGCGGAACGGAACAAAAATCGCGAAAAAGCCGATTCTTGCGCCGCCTTGCGCCGCTTGCGCCACCCTGAGCGGCGCGGCGCAAAAATCACTGTTCTGGTCTATCCAGTCACAGCGACCGCGGACAAGTGCATGCGAAATGTTTTACCGTTCGCAGAACTTGCCGAGATAATAAGGCAGCATCTTGCGCCACCATGGCCAGTCGTGGCCTACGTCGTGGCCCCAGAGTTCGAGCATATGCGGAATGCCTTTTGAGTGAAGGATGCCGGAAAGGTCGCGGCTGCGGTCCGGGGCTTCGTAGTTGCCCTGGCCGGAGACGATGACGATTGAATCGGCATTTTGCAATCGCGGAAGGTGGTAATCGTCGTTGAGCTTTGGCAAATACATCGACGGGTTATTGAAATAGACGTTGTCGTCGTAAAAGCCCTTGTCGAGGTAATTATAGATGTCGTAACTGCCGCTCATCGCGATCGTGCCGCGAAAATTGTCGGAGTGTTTGAAGTAAGTATTGGCAGCGAGAAAGGCTCCAAGCGACGCTCCGGTGGTCAGCGGTTTCGCGTCCTGGCCGCATTCGTTGCGGATCAGCGGCAAGACCTCTTCCATGATGTACCGGTCATAACGCTGCATCATTTCCATCTTCCACGCCGGGTGCGATTCGCGGTTGAGCAGGCTGTATTTATTGACGGAATTTATCGAGTACGCGCGGATCAAGCCGTTTTCGATAAACCATTTGATCGCATCGACCAGATAGAATCGCTCGTATTCAAGATAATCGGCGGCCGCCGTCGGGAACATCAAAAGCGGATATCCCGCGTGCCCATATGCCACCAAGGGCATGTCCATGTTGAGGTTGTGGCTGTACCACGAAGTAGTCTCGCGTCGCATAAGTTTCGTTAGCCCGCACGTGAGTGAGGGCCAAAAGGTTGATATTTGAAAACTTGAGGTTAAGAGAATTTGCCGCCGACCGCAAGTCACGGAAAATTGTCAATTGTAAATTGGCCGATTGTACCATTGGTACCAATTAACAATCGCCCAATTGACAATTGACAATCAAGAATTCTCCGGCGTTATCTGATTACGGTTATCTCCCGAGTCGTCGAATTATAACCACCGTTGTCCACGACGTTATCGGCCTGGTCGACCAGTTCCAGCTTGATCGAATGCGTTCCTGCCGACCAGCCCGTGAGCCAGATCGGTTCCCATTTGTCGATATACATCCCGACGCCGCCGTCAATGGTGTAACGGACGCGATACTGGCCGCCATCATCTTTTAGCTTAGCGTTGTCGAGCCAGAAATCGATCATGATGCTTTCGGCGGCGGCGTCCTTGTATTCGCCTTTCGGGCGGCTGTATGTGAGCAGCGGTTTTTTCGGATCGACGGTACCGGCGGTCGAGTTCTGCATGTCCTTGCCTTCGGGTGTCGGCGAAGCCATCGTGCTGCCGTTGTTGGCCGTGGTCGGTTTCGTCGCGTCTCCGCCGCCATTTTTGACGATAAAGCGGACCATTTGGAACGAACCTTCGTTCTTATAGCTCTCGTGCCACGGCCGCGAAGCAAAAACGCGGATTGTGTGCTCGCCGTCGGTCACGTTACGCAGTTCGAACTCGTTGTCGAGATTGTAATAGGCCTCGTACGGCTGGTTGTCGAGAATGACGTGAATGTGATTGCCCATCTTCGTCTGCGGGTCCATTCCGGGCATATAGCCTTTCAGGTCGCCGGCGATGATCAATTTCACCTTTACCGTCGAGCTGGTAACGGTCAGACCTTCTTTCGGTTCGACGATGGTCAGCTTGGGCTCGGCTTCGTCCTGAGCTCCGCGTAACGCCATCTGATCTTTGACAGTCTGCGGACGTTCGGCAATTGTGATCGTCTCGCGGAATGCTGCCGGCTTTGCATTCGAGGTATTGGAGTTCATTGCCTCGGAACCGGACTTGGGCTGCTGCTGCGTCGCACAGCCGAATGCTAATGCTGAAAGAACGAAGATTGCAATGTAACGAGAATTGATCATAATTTCTCCTAAAATTTTAGCTATGCGCTTTGCTCAGGTGCGGGCTTCCGCAAACTCAGGCTGCGATGCGTTCCGCTGTCGAACCCGCGGCGATCTTCATGCCGAAAACTTCGGCAAAATTTTCTGCCAGGCGTTCTTCAACCCGGGCCATGTCGGTCTCGCGGCCGAGCAATTTGTCCATCGACGTGACCGGCTCACCTTCGCAGGCGATGATCCAGTTGTAATAGCTAAGGTCCGTGTTCACGTTCAACGCGAATCCGTGTGTCGTGACCCATCGTTTTATATGCACGCCGATAGCCGCGATTTTTCCCTCGGCTGTATGAACGCCGGTAAGCCCTTCTATTCGAAAGGCATCGATCTGAAAATCGGCCATGGTGCGTATCAAGACCTCTTCCAGATCGCGGACGTATTTGTGCACATCCTCGCGGTCGGGCGACAGGCTGATAATAGGATAACCGACAATCTGGCCGATCCCGTGGTAAGTCACCTTTCCGCCGCGGTTTGTTTCAAAGACCTCAACTTGCAGATTCTTAAGGAGTTCCGGCGTCGCGAGGACACCGGTCTCTTTTGCTCGCCGACCGATCGTGAATGTGTGCGGGTGTTCGAGAAGCAGCAGATGATCGCGCTCACGGGCCGCAATTACCTCAGCTTCAAGTGTTTTCTGAAGTTCAAGCGCTTCTCCGTAGGCAACCCGTCCCAGGCGCCGGACTTCCAACAACCTCTCCCGCATATACTTTATGATAAAATGTTTAGCAGATATTGAACAGGCGGGAAGAACTATGGGATCAGTCCGTATTTTGACTTTTTTTTCGATTTTGATATTGGCCGCGGCCATTCCAACCGCAGCCCAGC
>JABFSB010000555.1 GCA_013140875.1 Acidobacteriota bacterium | reverse complement strand
CCTCAATGTCGACCTTTGCAGTATTTGGATCGCCGCCGGCCTGGCGCATTGCCTCGATCTTTTTGTTCCTCGAAAGTGTCAAAGGATTTTCTTTGTTATTTTCGACGTTCGCCGAAACCGGTGTTTGATCCGATGTGTTTGCATTTTGCGTCTGGACGGACGGCTTACCGTTTGTCGCGGCCGGAGCATTTTTAGCTGTCTGATCGCTGGTTCCGCCGCATCCCGCAAACAATAAAATAATTGCAAATAAGCCGGTAGATTTGATCATTTGTACGTCCTGAGCTTTTCGATCAGGCCTGTCTTTACTTCGGCCCACTCATTGTCGAGGATACTAAAATAAACCGTGTCACGAAAACGGCCGCTGTCCGTTATCATGTGTTGTCGCAAAATTCCCTCTTCCTTCGCGCCGATCCTGAGTATCGCGGCTCGCGACTGTTCATTCAATGCGTCGGTTTTTAGTTCGACGCGAACACAGCCCCAAACCTCAAATGCATGCGCAAGCATTAAAAGCTTGACCTCTGTGTTCACAAAACTCCGCTGCCATTTCGGGTCGATCCACGTCCAGCCGATCTCAGCCCGGTGGTTTGATGCGTCGATATTGCAAAATCTGGTGCACCCTACAATTTTGTGACTTTCGGTTAAGGTCGTGGCAAATGGCAGTGAAACACCCTTTTTCCATTGCTCGAGGGCGGTTTCGATATACGCGGCCATGTCCCGCCTTGTGGCAACCCGCGTCGGGATAAGTTTCCACAATTTCTCGTCCAAGCCGAATTCGCATAAAGGATCGGCGTGCTCAAGGCCAAGCGGCTCGAGCGTCACGTTTTCACCGGTTAAGGTAATTCGATCGAGGTTCATTCGAAACAGTTTCCAAAACAAAACGTGAGCAGGCACCAGCCCCGCTCACGAGATTAGCCGCAGACGCGATTCGGAATTATGTATCGTAGTACATTGAAAACTCAAGCGGATGAGGTCTCAGCCGAAGCGGCGTGATCTCCTTTTCCCGTTTATAGGTGATCCATTTGTCGATCATGCTCTTGGTAAACACATCACCCTTGAGCAGGAATTCGTAGTCGTTCTCGAGCGCGTTCAACGCCTCATCCAGACTTCCGGGCAGCGACGGTACGTTCGCGAGTTCTTCCGGCGGCAGGTCGTAAATGTCCTTGTCGAGCGGTTCGCCCGGATCTATCCGGTTCTGGATGCCGTCAAGACCGGCCATCAACAACGCCGCAAACGTGATGTACGGATTGCAGCTCGGGTCCGGCGGCCTGAATTCAAGCCTCTTCGCTTTTGGCGACGGCGAGAACATCGGGATACGCACGGCCGCCGAGCGGTTGCGGGCCGAATATGCCAGATTCACCGGTGCCTCAAAGCCGGGAACGAGACGCTTGTAGCTGTTCGTCGTCGGTGCCGCAAAAGCAACTAATGCCGGAGCGTGTTTCAACAAACCGCCGATATAGAACTTCGCCATTTCGGACAGCCCGGCATACTCTTCGCCCGCAAACAAGGGGTTTCCGTCCTTCCACAGCGACTGATGGCAGTGCATTCCCGAACCATTATCGCCAAAAAGCGGTTTCGGCATGAACGTTGCCGTCTGCCCGTGCATTACTGCCGTGTTCTTCACGACATTCTTGAACAACATCACATTGTCCGCCGTCTGGAGCAGGTTCGAGAACCTAAAGTCGATCTCGCACTGTCCCGCGGTCGATACCTCGTGGTGGTGACACTCTACGTCGATCCCGACATCGGCCAAAACGAGCGAGATCGCGTTACGAAGATCTATCAGCGTATCCATCGGAGCGACCGGAACATAACCTTCCTTTGCACGGATGTGATATCCGAGATTCGGATTGTCATCGTTTCCGACACGGCCCGAGTTCCAATGTCCCTCTTCCGAGTTAATGGTAAATCCGGCCGAGTTCTGTGTATTGTGAAATGAAGCGCTGTCGAAAACAAAGAACTCCGCTTCCGGGCCGACATTTATCGTGTCCGCGATCCCGGTGAAACGCAGATAGCTTTCCGCCCGCAGTGCGACCGAACGCGGATCGAGCCCGTAGCCTTCCTTCGTGATCGGCTCGACGACATTTGCGATTAGACAGATCGTCGTCTCTTCGGCAAACGGGTCGATCCAAACACGCGACGGGTCGGGGATCAGCAGCATGTCCGATTCGTTGATCGCCGCCCAGCCGCGAAGGCTGGACGCGTCAAAACCAAAACCGTCTTCAAATGTGTCTTCCGTCAGGTTATGAATTGGGTAGGTCAGATGATGCCAGGCGCCCGGCAAATCGGTGAATCGCACCGACACGAACTTTGCTTCGTGCTCGGCCGCGTATGCAATAACTGCTTTCGGATTCATTATTTTCTCCTCAATTTACTTCAATATTCTTCCAGCTCACACGCAACTTCGCCGCGATCCGTTCGGATCGCGGCTTCAGCGTCGAGATTAACTCGCTATACTTATTATTTACGTGGCTTTGAAACCTTTCGACTCGTCTGAACTCGACGATATCTATATCCGACTCACCTGGCAATTAATATGCCGATCTCGCCAAATCGCTTTAAACCATTAAGAACATTCATTTTAGACAAAAATGCCCATCCTTTTTCCGACAAACGACTTGCGTTTTCTCGACATTTTTGTAACTACTAATGTTCCCTATTGCAATTTTGTAAGAATGAGTGATGCGAAAGCGAAAAGAGGCCGTCTGAAAAGACGATGAATCTCTCGGCGAACTCAGCAGGGTCCTTGCGAGTTCCACTGAAACCCATCTCGATTCTGACCGTCCGGATAGCCTTCGGGGGCCGATGGTTTAACTCTACTGGCTTATGATCTCTAATCGATTTTGGGACGCGAAACCTACTGTCCGACCCTTACTGTTCAAGAGGCTGACTTTCTTAAGATTTTTCGATGCCGCGAGTTTCTGCATTTTGGCGAGGAGTTCCTTCTTTTTGTCATCGTCAAGAGAATCGAAAGCGGGCTCGGCCACCGCATAGAGGGTTTCTTCGGATGTTCGCGGGCTCCGAACATACATCTTGATGTCCGGATCGTCGATCGCCATCGGTTTTGCCGTAACCAAATTCGAACCGTCGCCGGCGGCAATTTTCTCGCCCCACATATAGACGCCGGCACTTAAAAGCAGGCAAATGGCGCCGACTATCATGAGCCATTTATTAATCCCGAAAAAGTCGAAACGAGAGTCGTCGTCAGTTTTTCGCCTGACGCGCGGCGGCGCGGCTTTTGCAGCCGTGGGCGGAGCATCGGCCTGTATGTCGCCTTCGTCGGCTCCAGCCTCGCCGATCTCCATGGCAAGGACTTCCGACAGGACCAAAGTCTTTCCGGCCACATTTGAAACGAGCTGATCTACGTCTTCGTATTTTTCAGAGATCTTCTCGGTCGTGGAACGCGCCCGTTCCTTTCCCATCAGATCTATAAAACGGTTCCCAATCGCCAGATTGCATCTTATGGCACGCGCGACAACTTCCGGGACATAGAACATTTCGGCCGACTCTTCCTTATATGAGCGAACGCGGCTGAAAAAGTCCGATTCGAGAAGTTCGTCGAACGACTCCGCGTTCTCGATCTCGATTCGGAACTCGTCAAATCTTGTAATGGTCAATGAGACCTCGATCTGATCGTCCTCGTGGGTGTAGAGTGCGATGCTCGACCAATTCGCGTAGAGCGTATTGATGTGGCCGATCATATCCGCGTACTGGAACAGCAAACGTCTTAAGCCCTCTTCCGTCTCCCTCGAGAAAAGGCGGGTCATAACGTAATCGAACTTACCCCTGATATCCTCGGAATACGGCGAATTGCGATAGAACCGGGCCAACGCGATCAGGGCCTGTGAACTCAACACCGGTCGCGATTCTTCGCAAAATCGTCTGATGTTTGCGACCGAGATTTTCTGGTCGCGCTCGAACAAGGCATAGCTCCACGCCTCGGTTTCCTGGCGGAGTATGAATTCGGCCTCGGCATGCTCAGGCGATTTTAGATCGCCCGAAACCTGCATGAATCTGTGCAGAGCTTTCTTGGCATTGAGGTCGTCGAACGGGACCGGAACCGTTTTCATGTGCTCACGCTCGACGCCTGAAAGCACATGTTCGACCATCTGCAGGCTGGAAACTTCGTCCATCGCCCGTTTTCTATAAAACTCGCGTTCGTTGGCCGGCCTTTCTATTTGCGGAAGGTCCAAATCGAGCGGCTCGGGACTGACAGCATCGAGAACCTCCATGGGCATCGTCGGTTTAACCGAGGATTCGATTTTCGGTTCAACCGAGGATTCGGGAAGCTCGCGCTGAAGCACTACGGCCTCGTCCGGACGGGCCGCGGCATCGGCCCGGTTCGTATTAACGACAACCGTGTCTTCGAGCAAGTTCTCATTCTTAAGCTCGTCGATCAGGTCTTCAAAAACACTCATGGTTTTAGCTCACTCGAGATATTGAGGAACAAGTCCGTTGAAAGCGTTAATCGTCCGACGGGTAGACCCTCACAAGATTGGTGTTGGTAAGTTTGAAGCTGTAGAGAACGCCGTCCACGTACCTGTTAGCTTTTATCTCGTATTCATTCTGCAATTCAGTGTCGGTGGGATTGACGGGTGTCATTTCAAACTCATAATTGTTGCGGAGTATTCGTGGGGCGACCAGCGTTCCAAGACCGCCGTCGCTTATTGCATTAAGTTCGTCCAGGCGGGCAAATCTTTGGTTCTGCGAAAAAAACATTGCCTGATTCGAACTCATCGTTCTCATCGTCGCGTGAACGCTTCGGCTTTCGGCGGCGATAAGCGCTCGCTGAAACGCCGGAACTGCCAACGCGGAAACTATTCCTAGTATCACTACAACGATCAGGAGTTCGATCAGTGAGAATCCTTTTTCTTCTTTGTTTCGCATAACTTTAACCTCAAAATCCGGTTGGCTGCGTTACGAATGTGACAAAATATGACACCATTTTTTGGCAATTCCATGCCGAAAATGTCCCTGTTTCTTTCAAAAAGCCAGTATTTGCATGTGTTTACAGTCAGTGAAAGACTGCAGACCTGCCTCAGTCCGACTAGAAAGGCAAAGCTTATGCCACAATCGTATTCAGTCTTAAGAGGGCTTCCGCATTGGAACGGAACACCGATCTCAAACTGACCCGCCATCGTAAATATCAGCCTATTGTTCTGAATTTTTATTTTTGATACACTTACGGTTTTTGCTGATCAAAAGCTCGATCTCAGGAACGGGGTGAACTATTGAGCGCGGTTACCGAACAAACAGCCGAGACTTACGGCATCGACAATTGGGGAGCTGGATACTTTGGGGTCAATCGCAAGGGCAACCTTGTGGTGATCTCTCCTGATAATGAAAACCTGACTGCCGATGTAAAGGAGATCATCGACGACCTCCATAAACGCGGTATTACGACCCCGGTGCTTCTCCGTTTTCCTCAGCTTCTCTTCGGGCAGATCCGCAAGCTGCACACCGCATTCAAAAAATCTATAAAGGAATTCGAATACGAGGGCGGACACCTCTGCGTTTACCCGATGAAGGTAAACCAGAACCGGGCGGTCATCGAGGAATATCTGCGCGAAGGTACCCGCTATAACTTCGGCCTCGAAGCCGGCTCGAAAGCCGAGCTCTATGCCGCACTCGGTCTGGAACAGGCAAAAGACAGCCTGCTCGTTCTCAACGGATTTAAGGACCGCGATTTTATCAAACTCGCATTCGCCGGCGCCGCCGCGGGCAAGAACGTGGTCATCGTGATCGAAAAGTTGAGCGAGTTGGAGCACACCTTCAGTTTGCTCGAGGAAGTAACGGCGGAAAATCCGGACATCAAGATCCCGATGCTCGGCGTTCGCGTAAAGCTTTATTCCAAAGGCAGCGGAAAGTGGGAAAAATCTGGCGGCGAGGCCGCAAAATTCGGACTGACTACGACTGAAATTCTCGATGTTATCCGCCAGCTTCAGGAAGCCGGCCGCGTGGACATGCTGAAGCTTTTGCATTTCCACATCGGCTCACAGCTTACCGACATCAAGCGTATCAAAAACGCGATGAAAGAGGCCGCCCGGACGTATGCAAAGATCCGTCAGATGGGCATTCCGATCGAATATTTGGACGTCGGCGGCGGGATGGCGGTCGATTACGACGGCTCGCGGACCTCGTTCGAATCGTCGGCAAATTACAACGCCCGCGAATTCGCGAACGACGTGATATATGTGATCAAAACCGTTTGCGATGACGAGAATGTCCCGCACCCGACGATCATCCAGGAATCGGGCCGTTTTCTCTCGGCATATCACGCGATACTCGTCACGAACATCCAGGACGAGATCGAAACCGTCGTCGAGGACCTTACGCCGATGGAGATCGCTAAAGACGATCCGCAGGTTGTCCGCGAGCTTTACGACCTTCGCGAAACGATAAACGCAAAGAACTATCGCGAGTATTATCACGACGCCCTTGAGAATCGGGACGAGCTTTTTACGATGTTCAATCTCGGGCTGATCACGCTGGAAGATAAGGGAAAGGGAGAAGTTCTCTTTTGGGATGTGTGCGAAAAAGCCGATCAATTCGCCCAGTTAAAAAAGTACGTTGCCGAGGAATTCGACGAGCTTCGGCGGCTGATGTGTGCAAAATATCTGGCGAATTTCTCGGTGTTTCGCTCCATGCCGGACAACTGGGCGCTCGAACAGCTTTTTCCGATAATCCCGATACATAAACTCAACAAAAAGCCCACGGAATATGCTACGCTATGTGACATAACCTGCGATTCCGACGGTATTGTCGACAAGTTCGTCGATCTGCACGACGTTAAACCGGTCCTTGAACTTCACAAGCTGGTAAAGAATGAGCGGTATTATCTGGCAATGATGCTGGTCGGCGCCTATCAAGAGGTGATGGGCAATAACCACAACCTCTTTGGCGTTCCGCACGAAGCTCATATTTTTATCGGCGACGACGGCCATATAATCAAAAAGGTTATCTACGGTGCTACACTGGCGGATTCGCTTCTGTCGGTGCGCTTTGACGCCGTGCAGCT
>JABFSB010000274.1 GCA_013140875.1 Acidobacteriota bacterium | reverse complement strand
ACATTGACCTGAATGTCCATTCTCATTTCTCCCGTTTGTAAAACGGTGTCGGAACAACAGTTGCCGCTGCGTGTTTACCCCTTATATCGATTTTAATTTCTTGGCCGATATTTGCAAATTCGAAGGGCAAGAAAGCGAGGCCGATATTCTTTTTTAAGAATGGGGCCGGGCTGCCGGATGTGACGATGCCGACTTTGTTGTCGTCTATATAGACGTCGAATCCATCGCGGGCAATGCCGCGGTCGACCATTTCAAAGCCAACCAGCTTGCGTTGCAGGCCTTTTTCCTTTAATTCTGCCAGGGCATCGCGGCCGATAAAATCGCCCTTTTGTAACTTAGTTATCCAGCCGAGTCCGGCCTCGAGCGGAGCAATATCGTCGCCCAGTTCGTGTCCGTAAAGCGACATCGCCGACTCAAGCCTGAGCGTATTTCTCGCGGCCAGACCGGCGGGAAGTATACCGTCCGCCGCGCCGTAACCGCCTGTTTCCAAAAGTTTGTTCCAAAGCTGCTCGGCGAATTCGGGCTTTGCGTACACCTCGAATCCGTCTTCACCTGTATATCCGGTTCGCGAAATGATCGAATCGACGCCGTCGACCTTTCCGGTTTCGAACCAATAATATTTGATATCGTCCAGTTTCGTTTCGGTAAGCTGTTGAAGGATCCCTACCGCTTTCGGCCCTTGTACCGCTATCTGGCAGTATTCGGCACTGGCGTTGGTCAGCGTGACGGATTCGTCCTCTTTATGAGACGTGATCCATTCCCAATCTTTATCGGTGGTTGCAGCATTAACAACAAGCAGCAGTTTCTCGGGACCGAAGCGATAGACAAGAAGATCGTCTACGACGCCGCCTTTCTCGTTTGTAAGAGCCGAGTAATGAGCTTGCCCGTCAACAAGTTTTGTAACGTCATTCGTCGTCAAAGCGTTGACGAACGAGATCGCGTCCGGGCCATCGACCCAGATCTCGCCCATGTGCGAAACGTCGAACAGCCCGGCGGCGGCTCGGGTTCGCATGTGTTCCTCGATGACGCCTGCCGTGTACTGGACCGGCATGTCCCAACCGCCGAAATCGACCATTTTGCCGCCGAGCTCACGGTGCAAACGATTTAACGGGGTTTTTTTGAGCTCTACTTCAGCAGCCGCTCCTGGTTCCATTAGGTTTACCTTCTTAAATAAAATTCCGGCGAAACAATAAATGTAAATGAGGACGCGATAAGGCTCAAGTTTCGAAACGGAAAAAGACGCCTTAGAAGCCTCTCTCCGTACTCCGGGGTTAAAATCTCAAGCGATCTCAGCGTTAAAGATTTAGTAAAACGCTGAGATCGCCGAGGACCCGGAAACAGGAGGATTCGGCAGCCGATTAATTTCGATCGAAATTCGTCTTCACTGCTCACCTTTGCAGACATTGAGTATTGTCTTAGTTTTTCGTTTTCTTGACCTCCGCCGGCAATTTACCGACGGCTTCGATTATCTGGTCGCAGAGTTCGATCGAGTCGATGATCGAGCCTTTTTCAATATCGCTTTCGGACTTATCCATCGCGGATTTCAGCGGACCAAGATAGCGGCCCGCCGCGGCGGCCAGATTCCGGACCGAGTTGGGAAATCGCTCAGGGTCTTTTTTGGCTCGCTTGTCGCCTTTATCACGGATCGGGGCGGCGCCGGGGTTAGCGGCAAGATTGTCTATGTCGTCGACCGCCTTTTGCAAAAGTCGCTTTATGTCGTTAAAAAGCTCGGCCCGTGAGCCTTTCGGAAGTTCGCCCCAGACGTCGGATTGTTTGGCCGCATCTTTCCAGCCGTTCACATTCACGTTCAAGACCAGAAAGCGGCGATCGATCATTCGGGTGATGACCTCGACGCGATCATCAATGTCCTGAGCGTCGCGGACGACCTCGATCTCCGCTTCGGTCATAAAATCACGACGTTGAGCATCAGCGGTAAGCGCCGAGGAGGTTAGAAAAAGAATGATTGCCGCAAAAAAGAACGCGGTCCGCGGGGCGTAAGGGTTCATGATTTTGTTCTGGGCACCACACTGTCGCCGAACATGGGTTCGACGGCTTTGCTGCGGGCATCGCGGACGTACATGATCAGATTTCTGACGTATGGTTCGTAATTCGACGGAATGTCGCGCCTGATCAGTTCAAGCCTCGGGCGAAATTGCCTTAAACCTATCTCGAAGCGCTTAAAATTGTTCAGCACTTTTCCGCTGTCACGGTCGCTCGCATTCAGAAAGGCCAGCGTATTGTCCATTAATCCGTGGAATCCGCCAAGCTCTTTGTACATCTGATCGAGATTTTCCTGGACGATCAAAACCTCAGCTTGTTTAAGCCGCGCAGACATCAGCTCGAGAGCGGTTTGAGTCCGTTTCTTTATATCTCTCGACGCCTCAAGCTGAGCAAGTTCGGATTTTGATACGACTTTTAGCGGCGGCGGGGCCGAATCAAGCTGAGGCTGGGCAGAAGAAGCCGCGGCGAAACACATAAAAAGAAAAACGACACCGATGACCGGGGAACACTTTCTCAAAATCGGGGATGCGTGGGGTATGTTCATCGTCGTTCTCCGTCGAACCTTGCAGCCGTCAGGTTCGTTTGCCTTTTTTCTCTTTGATCTGTCTTATTAGAGTCGGGAGCCGAAGGTTTACCTTTTCGATCTCGATCTTGTTCTTTTCGGCGTCGGCATACTTCAGAAAAAGCTGGTAGTTGGCCATCGCATCAGGATATTCCGTCAACTGGTCGTGCGTAATGCCTAAAAAATAATAAGTTATGGCGGATGACGGCTGCTTTTCGGCGATCCATTGATACTCCGTTTTCGCTTCCGGATAACGCTTTAACTGGAACAGCGCAGTCGCCACGTTGGCGCGAATAGTCACATTTTCCGGCGACAGTTTTTGAAGCCGGCGAAGAAGCTCTATCGCCTCCGCGTACATCTTTGCCTGAACAAGGGCGGCACCGAATCCGATCGCGTGATTCAGATTTTCAGGATCGGCTTCCGATGCCCTGCGGCAATAGCTCAGCGCCTTCGCCGGATCGCTCGTGCGATACGCTGAACAGAGCTTGCCGAGAATAAAGCTGTCACCGGCGTTAGCCTCAAGCAGTTTCTCAAGCTCGCTTGGATTTTCCGTCTTGCTAAGAACCAGTCTATCACGAAGGGCCGCAACATCGGCTGAAGGATTTTCGACCGAGTTAAGAAGAGCTATCGCCTCATCGGTTTTGCCGGTTGCGAACAAAAGCCGGGCGCGAAGCAGCTGAGTGGTGCCGGCCGCGGATGCGTCGAGGGAACGAATTATAGCTTCTGCTCCGGCTGTGTCTCCTTCGTCTAGCATTGCGGAAGCTTTTGAAGCGAGCGCGAATTGATTCCTGGGGTCAAGCGCGAGTGCTTTGTTAAAGCTCGTTCGGGCAGCGGCCTTTTCGCCAAGTGCTACCTCCAAAGCCGCTCTGGCCGCCCACGCCGCGGCCGTCGGCTTTGCCCGCTCGGTCAGAGTGGTCAAACGCGTGAGCAGATCTTTTAATTCGTCGGGCGACGCCTTTGTGCGAAGTCGAAGTTCAGTCAACGCCGAGTAGGCAAGAGTGTTTTGAGAATCGAGCGAAACGGCTTTCTTTAAATATTTCTCAGCTTCGGCATGCAAGCCCTTTCCAACCAATAGCGAACCAAGATTTGCCAAAGCTAAAGTCCATTCAGGCCTTATTTCGACCGCTTTACGAAATGCCTTTTCAGCCTCGTCGCGTCTGCCCAGGGCCAATAGCGCGCTGCCCCGCTGAAGTTCAGCCTCGGGAAACTCCGCGACCGCCGCGATCGCCTTTTCGTAAAAGCCGATCGCTTCCTTTAACTGGCCTTTTTCATGGGCATCCTGCCCTTTCTGAAACAGCTCGACGGCGTCCGCAGCGGGGGCGGCCTCTTCATCCTGCGCGCCCGCCGAAATGCAGCAACTGAAAAATAGCAGTACAGTGCCGAGGAGGATGAAAGAACCTTGCCCCCTCGGTTTGCAGCGTAATGAATTTCCCTGCGAACTTGTCATTTAATTTCGATCAATCGTAACACCGGGATCGCATTGGCGCGACCATTTACTTCTTTTTTATCGGCAAAGTTCGTTCGTTGGTTTGCTAACACCAGAACGCTACGTTAAGATTTTCATCTTGTGCGAATCCCAGATTTCTCAATGATTCGGGCTGAAAATGATCGCAGCACCGCAAAATAAAAGAAAAAACCAAACTGAAAAAACAGCCGCGGAAAAAGAGATCGACCTGCGCGGTTTGATGCGGGAAATGCGCTCGGTGTTGGTCGCTTACTCGGGCGGGGTGGACAGTACTTATCTGGCCTTTGTCGCCAACCAGGAACTCGGCTCGGATGCCCTTTGTTTACTCGGGGTTTCGCCGAGCGTTTCGTCCTTTCAACGTAGTGAGGCGGCGGCCGCGGCCCGGTCGGGCGGATTCGAATTCGCCGCGGTAGATACTAATGAGATGATGGACGCGAATTACGCCGCAAATCCATCAAATCGCTGTTATTTCTGCAAATCGGAACTTTACGACCGGCTCGGGGCGGTCGCCCGTGAGCGAAACATTCGATGGGTTGTGGACGGAACGAACGCTGACGATCTTCACGATCTAAGGCCCGGACGCGGCGCGGCCAAAGAGAGAGCGGTGAGGAGTCCGCTGGCGGAATTGGGGTTTGCGAAAGAAGAGATTAGGGAACAAAGTCGAATTCACCGCCTTCATACGTGGGACAAACCCGCAAGCCCTTGTTTATCTTCAAGGATCGCTCATGGAGTTCCGGTGACGATCGGCCGGTTGACGCAGGTTGAAAAGGGCGAGCAGTTACTTAGAGACGCCGGGTTTCGAGAATTCAGGGTCCGCGTGCATGGCGACCTGGCCCGGATCGAAATAAGCCGGCTTGAGTTAAGCGGGATTCTCGACATAGATTTGATAGACAAAATTACGGCAAGTTTCAAAATTCTTGGTTTCAAGTACGTAACGCTTGACCTTGAAGGATTTAGGTCCGGATCGATGAATGCGAAGGACCGACCGGAACAGACGCCGGAAATTGACCAAACCGTAGAATTGGAGAAGATATAAAAATGGCAAATCCAATGGCCGACGAAATGCGGCGTTTCAAGGGAAGCGACGAAAAAAACCCGTTCGAAGCGATGAGCGAAAGGTTTGACAGGGCCGCTCAACTGCTCGGGCTGGACGAAGACCTTTACCGCGTTATGCGGGTGCCAAGCCGCGAAATAAAAGTCTATGTGCCCGTGAGAATGGACACCGGACATATTCAGGTATTCGAGGGATTCCGCGTCCAGCACAATTTCGCCCGTGGCCCCGCAAAAGGCGGAATTCGTTACGCCCCCGACGTAAATCTTGACGAAGTAAAGGCCCTCTCGGCCTGGATGACGTGGAAATGCGCGGTCGTCAACGTGCCGTTCGGCGGCGGCAAGGGCGGGATCATCTGCAATCCGCAGCAAATGTCGCTCGGCGAACTGGAACGCCTGACGCGGCGGTATACCGCTGAGCTCATAGACTTTATCGGCCCGGACAAGGATGTTCCGGCGCCCGACATGAATACGAATGAGCAAACGATGGCGTGGATAATGGACACCTACTCGATGCACGCGCGTCACACGGTCACGGCGGTAGTCACGGGAAAGCCGGTTGCATTGGGCGGATCGCTCGGACGGCGCGAGGCGACCGGCCGCGGCGTCCTTTTCTGTGTTAATGAAGCGATCAAAAGGCTTAACCTGACGCCCGAGAATACTTCGGTCGTCGTTCAGGGGTCGGGAAACGTCGGCGGCATCGGCGCCCAACTGATGCACGAACAAGGTTACAAGGTCGTCGCTATCTCGGATGTCGGCGGCGGAATACACAATTCGAATGGCCTGAACATACCCGACGTGCTCGACTATCTGCAGAAGAACAGGACACTTGAAGAATATCCGGGCGCCGAACAGGTCTCTAACAAGGACCTGCTTGAGATCCAGTGTGACGTTCTCGCACCGTGCGCGACCGAAAATCAGATCACTTCCGAGAACGCCGACCGAATCAAGTGCAAGATCTTGGCCGAAGGAGCCAACGGCCCGACCACCCCGAAAGCCGATAAGATATTGCACGATAAGGGGATATTCGTAATTCCGGACATTCTTGCCAATGCCGGCGGCGTCACCGTTTCTTATTTCGAGTGGGTCCAGGACCGGATGGGATATTTCTGGCCCGAGAGTCAGGTAAACAGCCGTTTGGAAGAGAAAATGGTCGCAAGCTTCAACGAACTGTCGCATTTTGCGTCCAAGCATGAAGTCGACAGCCGGACGGCGGCTTACATGCTAGCCATCGATCGCGTCGCATACGACACGCGGATGCGCGGCATTTACGCCTAAAGAAAAATGAGCTAATGTGTTAAAAACGCTTGATTTTGCGGATTAGTTAAGTTAAGGTCTTTAAGAGGTAACAGGCGTAGTACGGGTGAAAGCCATAGGTGTTGCGCCCGTTTTGCCTTTACAAACTGCAAACATTGATCTTTTTTGAGTATATGCCCGCTATCCGTCTTGCGAGGTTGGTAGCAACTTAGGCATATGTAATAATTGCGTAGCTTCCATAGCCAAAGTACTATTTTGAAGAGCAGCTACGAAACTGAAATATTTTCACGGCGGAGGATAATGATGAAACTCGCTTACAGAGTGTATATTGCAATGCTGGTCTTGATGACCTTTGTGTTGTCGGCTTCGGCCCAGAGCACAATGAAAAATCCAAGATCGGCTGATGATCCCAGAAATACGGCACCGACCGTAGGGACTGGCGGACCTGTTGGAGGGCCGACCGGTCTGTTTACGGTTTACGATGGACAAGTCCTTAGAAGGGGCGAGTTTACATTCAGCGGAGCCTACAGCAACTATGACCGCGATCCGGGTAATGTAGATATCACGGAATTGCCCATTAGTTTTCAGGTAGGTATTACCGATAATTTCGAGTTGTTTTTCAACACGGACGCATATCGTCAGGTCAAGGTGAATTCGCCGACGGCCTTGTCGGGTTTTTACCTGCCCAATTCACGAATCAATTTTAATGGAATTCTCCAA
>JABFSB010000341.1 GCA_013140875.1 Acidobacteriota bacterium | reverse complement strand
CATGAAGAGCGTATGCCGCCCGAATTGCAGCGGGCCGATCATCTCGTATCGCCGAATATTGGCCGGTCGCTGCAGTCGATCCGGCAGGCAGTACTCGATACGCGGGCGGCGGTTGCATGGCTCAAATCACAGGGTTATGAGAAGGTCGGGATCGTCGGCACCAGCATCGGCTCGTGCGTGGCGTTTATGGCGTGGGTCCACGAGCCTCAACTCGACGCCGCGGTTTTCAATCACGTCTCAGGTTATATGGCCGACGTCGTCTGGCACGGCCTGTCGACCTATCACGTACGCGAGAGTTTCGGCGAAAACCTGCATCTCGACGAACTCCGCGAATACTGGATGCCTGTCTCGCCGATGGCCTACATGGAAAAATTGGCCTCGCTGCCGCCGCGACCGCAGCGGTATATTTACACTCTCTACGACCTAAGTTTCCCGGTCGAACTCTCCCGCGATGTAATGCGTGAACTCCGCCGCCGCAAGATCAAACACTCCAAAGCCGCCATCCCGTGCGGGCACTATACCTTAGGCGAAAAACCGTGGGTCTATCTGGACGGATACAAGATTATTTCGTATCTACGAAAGCACCTTAAATGAATCGGCCTTTTCGCGGCAAATCACTGTCTGAGCACCACTTCTGTCATAAACGACCTTTTTCACGATTGTTAATGTCTGAATTTTGTGGTCGGACGCATTTCGCGGATGACCGGTTTGGACGTAATCTGTTTTTGAAAAGCCCGCCCTATAAATATGATCGACCGTCGTAAGTTTTTGCACATTCCTTTGTTGGGAGTGTCTTTGGTATCCGCCCGGAACTTTTTTGGCCAGACGTTTGAGACGCGGTCGGCGCTGAAGGTAAAGCGGCCGGTTGTCGTTTCAACATGGGACAGCGGTATCACCGCCAATAATGGCGCCTGGCCGATACTGCAAAACGGCGGGCGGGCTTTGGACGCGGTCGAGGCCGCCGGGCGGGCTTCGGAAGATGAGCCGAGCTGCTGCGTTGGGCTTGCCGCGTGGCCGGACCGCGACGGCAAGGTGACGCTCGACGCGTGCATAATGGACGGCAACGGCGACTGCGGCGGCGTCTCGTTTTTGGAACGGATCAAGCATCCTGTTTCGGTCGCCCGGAAGGTGATGGAAAAGACGCCGCATGTTCTCCTTTCAGGCTCGGGTGCCCAGGAGTTCGAGGTGGCGAACGGATTTCCGCTCGAATTGGGCGAACTTTCGGACGATGCAGAAAAAGAATGGAAAGAGTGGCTCAAAAAATCGGAATACAAACCAAAAGCTAATATCGAAAACCTCAAGCCGGGCTTGTCGCAATTCCGACCGGCTTTTTTTGATGACGGCACCGCCAATCACGACACGATGGGCACGGTTGCGATGGACGCCGGCGGAAGATTATCGGGAATGGTCACGACCAGCGGAATGGCGTTCAAGATGCGCGGACGCGTGGGCGACTCGCCGATTGTAGGAGCGGGCCTGTTTGTCGATAACGAGGTCGGGGCCGCCACTTCGTCGGGCGTCGGGGAAGAGGTAATTCGCATCTGCGGCACGCACACCATAATCGAGCAAATGCGGACCGGACGCTCGCCCGAACAAGCCTGCCGCGAAGCCATCCGCCGCATCGTCAAACGCGATCCCGCAAAAGCAAAAGAAATGCAGGTCGGGTTCGTCGCGCTTTCCCGCACAGGAATAATCGGAGCGTTTTCGCTGGTGAAAGGATTTACGTTTTCCGTTACGAATGCACAGTATCCAAAGGGCAAGATCTTTGAGGCGAACAGCTGGTTTTAGATAATACGAAACAGGATGGACAGGATCAACAGGATAATTGTTCGCTTTTCCTACAGAGGTATTGGAACCAGGAAGCATTACGGCTAACAGGTTTTCTTATCCTATTTATCCTGTTAATCCTGTTTAATTCTTTCCCCGGAATTTACGTGAAAATGAAGATGCTTTGAATCCTGATAATTACCGAGATTCGTCAGCACGCAGGCCGCTCCTTTTTCTTCGACCACCCTCGCCGCGACCTGCTTTACCAGGTCGAGAATTTCGATAAGCAGATCGTTGTCGTCGATCGTGAGCAGCGAACCGACGTGGATTTTCGGGATCACAACGATGTGCGTTTCCCAAAAAGGACGCGTGTGGTAGTAAGCGAGTACATTCGCCGTCTCGGCCACTTTTTCAACCTGCGTTTTGCCGCTGAGGACTTCTTCGCAATAAAAATCATCGGTCATTTGTTTCCTTTTGCGGCTTCTATCACTCGTTTTACCTTTTCGGCGGTTGTGACTCGGCGGATGTACTCTGACGGAGCGGCGTCCGAGCCCATTGACACTCGATCGTTCGTGAATAACATGCCGCTTTTTATCTCTTCAAATGCGGTGAAGTGAATCTCGGTCGCTTCGGTGGCCTCGACTATCGCGGCTACATTTGTTTCGTCGATTCTGCCGCACGCGAGGATGCCTATTCCGCCTTGGGCCTGCTTTATCATCTCGGCGATCAGCGCGGCTCCGTCTACGGCCTTTGCCTGTTGCCCGGACGTCAGCACGCGGTCGATGCCCAAATCGATCAGCGTCTCCAAAGCCGAAATCGGATCACGGCAGACATCGAATGCGCGGTGGAATGTGACGGACATTGGGTTTGCCAGCGAGACCAGGTCGGCCGTGCGGGTTTTGTCGATGTCGCCGTCGGCGGTCAGCAGGCCGATGACGACTCCATCGACGCCATTAGTTTTTGCCGTTTCAAGGTCGAGTTTCATCGTCTCAAACTCGATGTCGGAATAAAGAAAATCGCCGCCCCGGGGACGTATGATCACGTGGAGTTTAATATCGATAAGACGGCGTGCCGTTTTGATAGTTCCCAGGCTCGGGGTGGTTCCGCCTTCGAACAAATTGTCGCAAAGCTCTACGCGATCCGCTCCGCCCAATTGGGCGGCAAGAGCGGACTCGGGCGAATCGACACAGATCTCAAACTGTATGTTCTTTTCCATTGAAATCGTCAGGGGTGATTCTAATGTGACGAATCCAAAAGAAAAAGCCGCGTCGTATGAAACGCGGCTTTCGCTCCAGCTATTTTTAAGCGTGTCTTGTTCCGTTTGGAATTAATATCTGCGATAAAAGTATCCGTTACGATAATTCCACATCGAGAACGGTCGGTAATAGCGACGGTTGTTCTGATACCAGTACCAGCCATTGCGGTCGCGTCTTACATTCTGGACATATTCACGACGCGCGTCGCGAATATCTTCGCGATACTCCCTTCGCGCCTTTGTGTAATTACCTTGACGAACGCGCCGGTTGTAATCCTCGCGGGCGTCGCGAATGTCGTCGCGATATTCACGATTTGCATGCCGGCGATTCTGAGCATTAGCCGAATCCGGAGCTACCAGTATTACACCTGCGGCGAAAGCAAATGAGATTATTCCAAACCTAAGAATGTTTTTCATGATATTTCTCCCTCTTGTTCTTTCTGGCACGTACTTCGTTTCAATACGAAAGTTATTTCTTACCGTGCTGCGTATACTGATCGCAACCTCCGTGCCAATAAGTGGCAAATAGCAGATGCCGAAGGATTCCGCATTTGCGTAAGTATAATGATGAAAGCGTTTTATGGGTTACAAAGGTCGTGGGTCAGTGGCCCGGATATAGTTTTTCGGGAAGAACTATCAATACACTAAATGGGTCCGATCCGTTCGAATTGGTTAGTTCATAAGGTGAGTTTCTAATCGATTTCCGCACAGGTTTGAATGTCGTACCTGTCGTCGACCTTATTTGCAATCCCTTCTATCGGCAAATCCCCGTATTGATGTGTATAGAGATCCATTTTGTCGCGCCACCAGTAATTTTCGGAAATATAGTTTCGGTCAAAAACCTGCACATCGGCTTGAGTGCCGGTGCTTCCGTGTGCGAGAGTGCCGACCTCCGCTAAAGGAGGCGAAACTATCCGGGCGAACAACCCCGACCAGAGCAGGCGTTGCGGAAAGGCGACTACCCCGGCGCCGTCGGTACAACGCTGTTCGTAACCCCTGCCGGCGAAATAGGTATAGGTTGTCCAGCTTTGCTGCACTACCACATTAGAGAGCGCATTTCCGTGTTCGTCAGTGAAGCGCATTCTCCATTCCGGCACCATTTCAGTGGGAATCGGTACAAAGAGAGCCGCCACTAATCCGGCAAAAATGTGCCATTTTTTTATCTTCGCGAACAAGGCAGTCATCGCTTTTGCGCCGTAACAACGATCGATACGCCGAAAGGAAAATTGAACTTGTTAAGCCAAAAGCGTTCGGAAGAAAATAGCTTGCCGAACACGCCGTTAAGAGCTGAGATATTCACGTTGTTTTCGGATTCAGGTTTAATGCCGGTTATTTTCATCAGCGTACGGCCGCCGAGGATCGGGGCGAAGAAGGTGAAGTTGGCGTAGGTTGCGCGCTCGACCTTGAAGCCGGCTTTTTCCACGCGTTCGACGATCTGCTTGCGGGTGTAGCGGATGCGGTGGTTCGAGATATCGTCCTGAACGCCCCAGAGCCACATAAAAGCCGGAACGAAGATGAGCGAATAGCCGCCGGTTTTCGTAACGCGGTGCATTTCCTTCAAACCGGCAATGTCGTCGTCAAGGTGTTCGATAACGTCAAGCGCGGTTGAGATCTCGAAACTTTCGTCCGGATAGGGAAGAGTTTCGGCAAGGCCTTTTTGAACCGTCAGGCCTTTCTTGCGGCAAAATTCGAGTGCGTCGTCAGAAACGTCTACGCCCTCGGCTTGGCCGAACTGAGCGAGCATTTGCAGATTAGCACCGGTGCCGCAGCCTACATCAAGGATGCGGAGAACGTTTGGAGTAGCGGCTTTAGCCGGAGTTTCCGTTACGGAAGCCGCCTGAAAGCGGGACTCCAAACGCCTGACGATTTGCCGCAGAAAAGACTCTAGGATCGCGCGGCGGCCAACGAACCACCAATGCGAACCTTCGGCCTCATCCATGATGCCGTACGTGTGCTGTTCCATTTCCTGCGGAAGCGCGGTACTCATAATTCTATTCTGCCACAAAAGGCAGAAACACGACCGGTAGGGAGTGTGCCCGGTCCGCGATCTAAAGCTCAGGGTCGAATTTCTGATATGCGAAATCAAAGTCTAAACTCTTTCGAAATCAAGTCTAAACTCTAATGAGGCACACTCCCTACCGGTCGTGTTTCTGCCTATTTTAGATGAAGTCCCAGCATCTCGCTTGCCCGCGGTCCCTGGTTGCCGTCGGGTGTCAGGCCGTAGCTGTCGCAGAGACGTTTGTGGATGCCTTCGTCGCTGACGAAGCATGGGCTGACGTTGTCGTTGCGGCCCAGGATCATCAGCCCGAGGCCTTCGTCGATGTATTCGGGTTTGTTGATGCAAAGCATATAATCGCCGGATATTTTATGGGCTTCGAGTTCGAGTTCGTAAAGCGTCGGGTCGAACAAACTGAGCGGATTCACATCGGAGTTCGAGAAACTTTCGATCGTGCGGGCGAAATCGTATGCATGACGGCCTTCGTGAACGAAGGTACCTTCGCAGCCGCGTTGGCCGCCTGTGTCGATCGTCTCTTCGGCGATCGCGATGTAAACTTCGCCCAGAGCTTCACGCAGCCCGATCCGCTCCTCGGCAATTTTTTCATTCGTCGCCGCCGGATCGATCAGGCCCGTAACGCCCGAAGCCTTTATTTCGCTTACCGGCCCGACGCGAACCAGCATCTTAGATTTCACAATGTGATTCGCTATGTGCTTTTGCAGATCGGTACCGTGTTCGAGGATCGTGTCGAACGCGTCCTCGACCGATTTCCGGTACTTTTTTGCGATTCCTTTGTCGAATTTCATACGAAATTTTGCCGCAGATTTACACAGATGACGCAGATATAACGACTTGGTTTTGTCTGATCTGCGTTCATTTGCTTTCATCTGCGGCTAAAGAACTCTTCCAAACCCGCACCAGCTATTTCTATTATGCCAGATGATCTCGACGTTCTCGGCGCTGATCTCTTTCCACCAGCCTTCGAAATCCTCTTTCGAAATGTAGAACGCAGTTGGGGCAACGAGGTGATCGAAGACGATGTTGTGCTGTTCGCGCCAGCCGAAGGTGCCGAGGTGGTTGAGGTAATCGTTATAAAATAGTTTGTTGGCAATCGGTTTTGCGGCTATGTTTGCCGGGCGGTAGATAAGTTTTGTTGTTAGAAAAAGCGAAAGCGTCGGAAGTTTGGAAAGCTGATAAAGAACCGGCTGGCTCATTTTTGAAGTAAAGCTTTCGCGGATCGGATTAACGTATTTCGTAATCCACTCGTTATTTTCGGCCCCGTAGATCCATGCCGAAATGTGGCCGCCCTTTTGTACTTTTGATGCCAATGAAATAAAGGCCTTTTTCGGATCGGGAGTATGATGGAGGACGCCGACACTGAAGGCGTAGTCGAACGCTTTCTTTAAGGGCAGTTTAAAGATATCGCACTGAATGATGTGAGCGTTCGGCATTGACCGGGTGAGCGCAAATGCCGATTCAACCCCATCGCCGAGGTCGATGCCGACAACCTCTTTCGCTCCCCACTCGGCCGCAAGCTTTGTGTGGCGGCCTTTCCCGCAGCCGCCTTCGAGCACCACCTTGTCCTTGAAAAATTCCGGCTTGACCGGTTGCAGCCAACCGAGGAACTGTTCGTTATATTTCGGGTCTTCCTGCGTGAAATTGGTCCACTGCCAGCCGAAATTCTCTGCTGTCGCAGCCTTGTCCGCCTCAATCTTATCCAGTTCGGCAAAACGCGGCACACCGCGTACAACCTTATACTCGCGCTCACATTTTTTGCACGTGAGCACGCCTTCGACAATTTCTTTATCATCGTATTTGCCGACATCGGCCAGCAAAATATCGCCGCCGCAGGTCGGGCAGGCGAGTAACTGTAAAAGTTTTTCCTTCATCGTTTTGTAACCACGAAATTACACGAAATACCACTAAATCTTAGAAAACCCATTTTAGTGCTAGTTCGTGTAATTTCGTGGTTAACTTATTTCACGTCTAAAATTTTCGAAGTCAGCCAAAGGAAACGGCTGCCGCCAGATGAATTCGAATTCGTCGGTGTTGCGGTCCTGGTAAAGC
>JABFSB010000541.1 GCA_013140875.1 Acidobacteriota bacterium | reverse complement strand
TTCATCGACCGTCAGGATGATCCAGCCCGCCTTTTCCTTGCGAAGGCGAACTTCCTGCAGCTCCGGTTTATCCAGGTCTTCGCCCGGCAGCTTGGCGGTAACGGTCGCCTGGTTGCCGGAAACGATCTCGACGTTTATCTCGATCTCTGACGGAACGTTCTTTGCGACCGCTTCAAGATCGACCTGATAATCCTTCAACTCAGTATCCGAAAGCTGTTCGATCGCCGGCCGGAGGTTCGTCATATAGATCGCCTCGCGAAACCGCTTTTCCCGCAGGCGGCCGTAAAAGATTCGGACGATATCCGCCGGGCCGTTCGGCTCGATCTTTATCGTCGCTCCTTTTTTCGCGGGCTCGACCGATTTTACCGCCGCCGTATTCGACGCGTTTTCAGCCTCGGTCTTTGTTTCGGCCACTGAGCACGCGTTCGCAAAAAACGCTGTCGCGAACACCGAAAACACTACCAACAATGGCCTGAAGGTGAATTTCTTCATCTCGAAAAAAGATAGCCTCGAATTCGTTTAGATTGACGTGTGGACTTTACAACTTCGGGTAGCGCGACCGGGATTAAAAAAGGACACGCCATAAGTAATATAGCGCGTCCACTCCAAAAGTAAAAATTATTTTTTTTAATTCGTCGAATTCACTTGTGCCTGCGGGCGGAAACGCGGCTTTTTCGGACGTTCGCGTCTCCGCCTCGGCGGCTTCTTCGGCTCACACCTAACTCAATTTCTTCGTTCCTTTCAGCCACAGTTCACGGCCAACCATATAAAGAATGATCGCCAGGACGACAAAAGGCAGAATACCGAGTAAGTCCGATGAAAAGAACGGATTACCGTCTTTCGACCAGTGTTCGGCCGCATCCTGAACACCCTTCAGCGTGGGTTGGACGGCAAACAAAGCGATCAGAATACCCGCGATAGCCCCGCCTGCGATATAGCCGGAAGCAAGCAGTACGCCGTTCGACTTATCGGTTTCGGCGATCACCTCGTCCTCCGTCAGATTTTTGGCCGCGAGCTTTCGTTTGAGGTAAATATCGACCAAATACCTGACGATTCCGCCGATGAAGATCGGGGCCGACGTCGATATCGGCAGATAGATGCCGACCGCAAATGCGAGCGACGGAACACCGGCGAGTTCGAGCACGATGGCAATCATTGCACCCAATATTACAAGGCCCCACGGCAGGTTCTGCCCCAGAACGCCCTTGATGATATAGCTCATCAGCGTTGCTTTCGGAGCATCGTAACGCGTCAGATCGTTGCCATCCTCGTCCTTTTTGATAATGCCGTTGATGCCGGGATCGACAAAGTAAACCGGCTTTCCGCCCTGATCGACCAGGTATTTACCGACCTGTCCGTCTTTTGGCTCGGTGTTCTGCCAGACGTGATAGGTCGCGGTATCGACGTCCTTGTATTTGCCATTGGTGACCTTTTCCGTTTGCGCCTGACCACCTTGCTTGAAGAGTTTGTCTTCGGTGATCGTCTTCGCCGCGACCGGGTTCGACCCATCTATCTTTTGGAAATAGGTCTCGTTGTTGTTGAGCATTATCAGCAGCGAGCCCAAAACAAGTGCCGACGCCAACGCTCCGACCAGGATAGCGATCTGCTGCCGCCACGGCGTGCCGCCCACCCAGAAACCGGTTTTCAGGTCCTGCGATGTCGTACCGCCGTTCGAAGCAGCGATACAGACGATGCCGCCGATCGAAAGGGCCGTAACAAAATAAGGATCCGCCGCCGTCCACCCAAGCCCGAGGAAAACAAGACACGTGATAAGCAAAGTCGCCACCGTCATCCCGGAAATAGGATTTGACGAAGAACCGACCTCGCCCGTCAGTCGTGACGAAACCGTAACGAACAGAAATCCGAGAATAATGATCAGGATCGCACCGAAGAACGACACGAAAGGGCTGACGAAAACGCTTAAACCCAATTGCGGAAACAGCATAATTGCCGCGACCAGGCCGATAACGCCGACGATGACCCATTTGATCGAGATGTCCTGGTCGGTGCGCGGAAGGTTGGCGTTCGACTCGGCCGAGCCGCCGCGAAGGTCAGCGAGTCCGCCCTTCAGACCGTGCCAGATCGTCGGCAGACTGCGTGCGAGCGAGATCATTCCCGCCATCGCCACGGCACCCGCACCGATGTAAAGGACATAGGCACTGCGAACGCCGCCCGGCGTCATTTCGGCAATTGTCTTGCTGATCTCAGGGGCGATCGGACCGGTCGCCGATTCGCCAAAAAACTTGATGGTCGGGATCAGAACGAGATACGACAGCACGCCGCCGCCCATCATCAGCCCGGCGATCCGCGGTCCGATGATATAGCCGACACCGAGCAATGTAGGGTCGTTATCCGAATTGATCGACCCGCCTTTGAAGCCCGATTTCGTAAAATCGTATCCCGGCGATTCTTTCCAGAAAAACAATACCTTCATCAGGGTGTTGAAAAAAAAGCCGATCGCAAACCCGATCGAGATGATCTTTCCGCCCTGGATTGCCGCGTCGTCGCTCCCTTCGATATGGCTTTCGATCGAGGCGGCCCGAGATTCTTTCGAGGCACCGGCCTTCAAAACCTCGGCGCAGGCCGTTCCCTCGGGATATTTCAGATAACCGTGCTGGTCCTTGATCAACGCCCGCCGCAAGGGGATCATCATCAAAATTCCCAGCAAACCGCCCATCACGGCGACCAGCATTACGCGACTCAGTTCCAGGTCGAAGCCCAGGATCATGATCGCCGGCATCGTCACGCCGAGGCCGAACGCGATCGATTCGCCGGCCGAGCCGGCCGTTTGCATTACGTTGGCTTCGAGGATGGTCGCGTCACGCATGCCGATCTTCGACAGCAGCCGGAAGACCGTGATCGCGATGACCGCGACCGGTATCGACGCCGAAACCGTAAGGCCTGTTTTCAGAACGAGGTAGAGCGACGAAGCGCCGAAGACGATGCCGAGCAGCGTACCGACCACCAAAGGCAGCGGCGTCAGTTCACGCAAGGTCGTCGAATCGGGTATATACGGGCGAAAATTCTCTAAGAATGGATTCTTCATCCGAAAAAAGCCTCCTGGTTGTAAGACGGTCCGCCAAAAGGAAGAGTAGCGGTTATGTCCTTATGATGCGGATATATCGGGAAAGTTCTGCATTGCAATTTACATTTAACAAGGCGGAAACACAAGCGGTAGCGAGTGTGCCCCCGCAATCAGTTTCAAGTTCCGAGCTTGAGGTTCCAAGTTCCGCAGTCGTCCTGCATCAAAAACTTTAAACCTGGAACCCGAAACTCGGAACTAACCCGCGGACACACTCCCTACCGGTCGTGTTTCCGCCTGTTTTGATCTAAACTTGAGTAAAACCTGACTCTCTTACAGAAACTTATGAACCTCTTCTTTGCGACTTTGCGACTTTGCGGGATATTTCTTCTCTTTTCGGTAATCGTATCCGCCCAATCCATCCCAACCCCGAAAGACACACTCGGCTTCACGCCCGGCGATGATCGTAAACTCGCAAGCTGGGCGCAAGTGGTCGATTACTTCAAAAAACTCGACGCGGCGAGCGACCGGATGATCTTCGAAGAGATCGGCAAGACCACGATGGGCGCACCGTTTGTGTACGCAACGATCAGCTCGCCCGAGAACCTGAAGGACATCGAAAAGTACAAACAGATCAATGCAAAGCTCGCCGACCCGCGAACCCTGGGAACGCAGGCGCCCTCGCCTGCACGCGGCGACAGCCGCGAAAAAGCCGCGAGGGAACTCATCCAACAAGGCAAAACGATCGTCCTCATCACCTGCGGCATTCACTCTACAGAAGTTGGCTCGACGCTTTCGAGCATGCTGATCGCGCATAGACTAACAAGCAGCAATGAGCCCGAAATAAAAAAGATCCTCGACAACACGATCATCCTCATCGTCCCCAGCCTCAACCCGGACGGCGTGGACATCGTGAAAAACTGGTACGACAAAACGCTCGGCACGCCGTACGAAGGCACCGAGCCGCCGGAGCTTTATCACAAGTACGTCGGCCACGATAACAACCGCGACTGGTACGCCTTCACGCAGGTCGAAACGCAGCTCACGGTCGACAAGATTCACAACGTCTGGCACCCGCAGATCGTCCACGACATCCATCAACAGGGCGAGAACGGCTCGCGGCTTTTCCTCCCGCCCTACATGCAGCCCGTCGAGCCCAACGTGCCCAAACAGATCGTCGAAGGCTACACCGAACTCGGCAACTACATGGCCGGCGAGCTCCGCAAGAAAGGCTTCACCGGAATAACCACCAACTCCACGTACGACGCCTGGACGCCCGCCCGTGCCTATTCCCACTACCACGGCGGCGTCAGAATTTTGAGCGAAACCGCATCCGCCAAACTCGCCACCCCGATAAACATCAAATTCGAAAGCTTAAAAGTCCCGTCCGACGACGGCTACGACCCCAAAAAAGAATCCGACAACTTCGGCCCCGTCTGGAAAGGCGGCGAATGGAAACTCGCCAACATAACCGACTACATGACCACCACTGCGTTTAGTTTGCTAAATCATGCCGCGGACAACCGCGAGCGGTGGCTATCGCGGTTTTATGAGATCGGGAAGGAAGCGGTGAGGCCGAGACAAAGTGGTGAACCGTTTGCGTACATCATCCCCGCGAAATGGGGGGATCCGGATGATCCGCGCCCGATGACCGAAAGCGATCAAAGGGAAGCACTTATAAAAGTACTGAGACGGGGCGGCGTTGAAGTAGACGAGCCATCCCGGTTCATGGTGGATAAGACCGACTATATCCAGAACACCGCCGTGATTAAACTCGATCAGCCGTATGGCGCCTTCGCGGAAGCATTGATGGAACGTCAAAAATATCCAGACCTGCTCGACAACAAGGGACATCCGATCGCTCCGTACGATGTTACAGCCCACACGCTCCCATTGCTGATGAACGTCGAAGTGATTCGAGTCGACAAGCCATTTGCCTACCGCGTCCCGAAACGCAATGGAAACGTCAAAGAACAGGGGCCTGACGGGTGCAGTCATCCGCCCAAGTTTGGCCTTTACAAAGCCTTCGCGCCGAGTATGGACGAGGGTTGGACTCGATGGATTTTTGAAGGTAATTCTAACTACGAGCCTAACTGTCTTGATTATGTTTCGATCGTACGCACGATACCGGACGCCAAACTGATGCTCGAACGGGAAGATCGGTATCGAGTTACAACAATTCTCTTCCCCGACCAATCGCCCAGCCAGATTCTCAACGGCTACCCGAAAGGCTCGATGCCGGACGAGTACACGGGCGGCGTCGGGAAGGAGGGCGTCGAGAACCTGCGCAAATTCGTCGAAGCGGGCGGCACGCTCGTCTTTCTAAACCGCTCGTCCGATTTCGCCATCGAACAGTTCAAACTCCCCGTCAAAGACGTAACCCGCGGCCTGACGCGGAAGGATTTCTACATCCCCGGCTCGATCCTGCGAACCGAACTCGACCTGACGCACCCAATAGCCAAAGGAATGCCTAAGGAGTCGATAGCGTGGTTCGAGCAATCGCCAGCGTTTGAGTTACAGGCAGAACCGTCCGCGTCAGCGGATGGCGGAGCGCCCGAAGGACAATCAAGTTCAGGACATTCCGGCTCTCGACCACCTGCTAACGCAGGCGGTTCTGCCCGTATCATCGCCCGCTACCCGTCCGACCCAAAGCAAATCCTCCTCTCAGGCTGGGCCCTGGGTGCCGAAAAGATTGCGGGCAAAGCCGCGCTGGTCGAATTCACCATCGGCAAAGGCAAGATCGTCCTCTTCGGCTTCCGCCCGCAGTACCGCGGGCAGTCGCTGGCGACCTTCCCGTTGCTCTTCAACGCGATATCGCAATGAGCATCAGAGAGAGGCCGCTCCTTCGGAGCTTTCGCAAACGTGGTAACGGGTCGTTCTACAGACAGAACGCCCCTAGCGGGGCTAAAACCAAGGACGCTTCGACACAGCTCGGTAGGAGCGACCCGTCTGTACACCAAGAAATGCAATGATTCGACACAGCTCCGTAGGAGCGACCTGTCTGTAGAATTGTCTATACCACGATGTTTGCACCTAAAACATAAACCTATGCCACATACCTATTCGCAAATCTCCATACAAATCGTCTTCGCTGTCGAAGGTCGACAGAATCTTATCTCGCCCAAATGGCGCGAAGGACTTCACAAATACATGACAGGCATAATCACAAAACGCGGCCAGAAACTGATAGCGATATTCTGCATGCCGGACCACACTCATTTGCTCGTTGGTATCAAGCCATCAATCGCAATTTCAAATCTTGTAAGGGATATCAAGGCCGGATCATCAAATTTCATCAACGAAAAAAGATGGATCCGTGGACATTTCAACTGGCAGGAAGGCTTCGGCGCCTTCTCGTATTCCCGCAGCCAGATCGCCGCCGTTAGCGATTACATTCTCGAACAGGAAACCCGTCATAAAAACAGATCGTTCAAGCGCGAATATCTTGGGCTTTTAGAGAAATTCGAGGTCGAATACTACGAGAAATACCTGTTCGATTGGATAGAATGACCACGCAACCTATTTCGGCTCGCAGGCTTACGCCGTCTACAGATTTCAGAACTTCCCGCCGGATTCTGCGTATCATATAATCAAGGCGACACACCGCGAGAAATACCTTGAACACGGACTGTCGCCCCAGCTGATGCTGCTCTTTTTTACAACCTTTCTTTTGCTTCTTGCGGGCGTATCGCTTGCCATCCTTTTAAAAAGGCTTTCGGATCAAAAACTTCTTGAAGAAGACAGGCCGCCCGTGCTTGCCGCCGAAACTTACCGGCCGCTCTTTGCGCCGACGGAGGACGAACTGCGGCTGGCCGAATCGGAAGAAAGACGGCAGTTGACGGCAAAGCAGGCAGACGAGGTGCGTCAGGAACATGAGGATAAATTACGGCAGCTCGAAGAATTTCGGCAAGCCTGGCTGGCATCGCCCAACCGGGCGGCTGCGATTGAGCTGCTTCATCGTGCTTCGCAGGTTCAGGAGGGCGACGCCTATCTCGAAACCTGCGAAAGCATATTAGCGGTTTGGCGTGACGGACGGCTGGCCGATCTTCCGGCCGGCGATCTTGCACAACTGCTGGAAACCCATTTCTGGCTGCTTCCGGCGGAAAATAGGACTCCCGGAGCAAGCTTTCGGCTGAAAGAGGCAGCCGCCGAGCTCCGAAGTCTGTAACACCTGTGTTAGGTTCTTTTTGAGGTTAATTCGATGGAAAACTATTTCCCCATAATTGCGGTCATCGTCGTTGGGCTTATCGCGCTCGGCATTGTCTGGTACGTTATCACCCGGTTCCTGGTCAACATCGGCGCCAAAGAGGTCGGCATTAAGGAGCGCCGTTATTTCGGCCGCCGGATGCCGCAGGGCCGCGTCGTTGCGACCGACGGCGAAGTCGGATTGCAGGCCGACGTGCTCAAGCCGGGCCTGCATTTCGTTATGTATCCCGTCGAGCGCGTGGTGCAGAAAGTTCCGCTGGTCGAGATCGGTGCCGATGAGCTCGGCGTGATCGAGGCAATCGACGGCGAGCCGATGCCGATGGGCAGCATCTTTGCACCCGACCGAGCGCAAAATGCTCACAACAATTTCCAGGACCCGATCGCGTTTATCAAACAAGGCGGCGTCAAAGGCATCCAGCTTCGCACGCTGCCGCCCGGAAAATGGGCGATCCACCCGTATCTTTTCCGCGTTTCCATTGCTTCGACCACGGTGGTGCCGCCCGGAAAAGTAGGCATCATCACGGCTGCCGACGGCTCCCCGCTCGACGCCGGACGTTTGCACGGCAAGGCGATCGAAAACCACAAAAACTTTCAGGACGCCGAAGCGTTCGTCTACAACGGCGGCCAGAAAGGCCCGCAGGTTGAGATTCTTACGCCGGGAACCTATCGTATTCATACGCAATCGGTTTCCGCCGAAGACGGCAGCACGCAGGCCGGCCTTTTTAACGTGCGGTTCTTTGACGCGACGATGATCACGGAAAATCAGATCGGCCTGGTCGAAGCACTCGATGGTGCGCCGCTCGATCCGCGCGATTACGTTGCAATGCCCGTTACCGGCCACGACAATTTTCAGGACTCGAACACGTTTATCACCGCCGGCGGCCAGCGCGGCCCGCAGAAGGACATCCTTCTTCCGGGAACTTATTACATCAATCCGCTGCTGTTTAAGGTGATCCTCGAATCCGCCAAAGAGGTAAAACCCGGCGAAGTTGCGGTCGTCGTTTCAAACGTCGGCAAAGATCCGTCTGAGGAAATTCGCCAGGCGATGGCCCGCAAGATACGCGAGCGGCTCGAACAGGAAGAAGAACAGCAGATGCAGATCGCGGCCGAAAAGCTCGATCAGGTAGACGGCGAAAAAGCATCGCTGGCCGATATCAAGGCCGAGCTTCTGTCGGGCGACCCGGCCGATAAACGCCTCGATAGCGGTGCTCACGAGGCTTATGTCGTGCCCGAAGGCTATCGCGGCATCCAGGAATCGGTCGTCGGCCCTGGACGTTATTACGTCAACACTTTGGCCGTGTCGCCGATCGTTATCCCGACGACGAACCAGACGGTCGAGTGGACCGCCGGTGAGGTCGCTAATACTTTCGATCCGTTCGAGGTTATTTCGAAAGACGGCTTTACCATGCAGCTTGAAGTGCGCGTCGTCTTTCGCGTAAAGCCAGAAGACGCACCGTTTATGGTCGCGAAAATCGGCGACGTGACCCGCCTGATCCAGAACGTGATGCATCCGCTGATCGACTCGATCTTTAGAAATCAGGCGTCGGAATCCAGCGCGATGGCTTATCTGCAAAACCGCCACGAGGAACAGGAGCGAGCTGAGGCCCGTGTTCGAATGCACCTGCTGAAATATCACGTCGATGTAGTGAACGTGTTGATCTGCCACATTCATCTGCCCGAAGAGCTGATGAAAACGCAGACCGAGAAGATTTTGGCCGAGCAGAAGCAGAGCATGTTCAACGCTCAACGCGAGGCCGAGATCAAGCGTATCGAACTCGAGAAGACCAGCTCGCAGGCAGACAATCAGCGCAGCCTGATGGAAGCAACCGTCGGCGTGGACATTGCTGGCAAACGAAGCGAACAGCGGCAACGCGAAGCGGACGGCGAGGCGTATTACATCTCGTCCACCGGTAAAGCCGAAGCCGAAAAGATGCGGCTTATCGGCGAGGCCCAGGGCGTCGCCTATCGCGAACAGGTCAACGCCCTCGGCGCACAGGGCGTCGCTATCGTCGAAACGCTCAAGGTCATCGGCGAAAAAGGTGTCCGCATCACGCCGGACATCATGGCCTCCGGTGGCGGTGCGGGCGATGGCGGCGGCATCGGTACGCTGCTGCTGTTGAACCTTTTCCGCGAGCAGATGAAGCAGCCCGGCGATCCCGTTATCACTAACGGAAACAAATAACTCCTGACTCCGAGCAAGCCTTTATGAAGCCGCGTGGAAAAGATATCTTTCACGCGGCCTCATATCTTAGACCTTCGCCATCCGGCGCTCAGGGCATTATTCGTACGGACTGGTTTTCCCGCTTGGAAAGGGCTAAATTATTAAGTTTGTGGATAGTGCCTGAAATGGATTCGACTGAAACGATAATAAAAACCGCCGCCCCTGAACTTTCTCTCTTCCTGCCCGTGCTGGACGAGGAAGAAAACCTACGCCCGATGCACGAGAAGATCAAGGCCGCGCTCGACGCCCTAGGCAAATCGGCCGAAGTGATCTTTGTCGATGACGGCTCGACGGACAAGAGTTTGTCGATCTTAAAAGAGATCGCATCGCAGGACGACCGCGTCCGCGTCATCAGTTTGCGCCGCAACTACGGCCAGACGGCGGCGATGTCCGCCGGCATTGACGCCGCAAAGGGCGACATCCTGATTCCGATGGACGCCGATCTGCAGAACGATCCGGCGGACATAAAACGCCTGCTCGACAAACTCGACGAAGGCTATGACGTTGTCTCAGGCTGGAGGAAAAATAGGCAGGACAAGCTGGTTTCGCGAAAGATCCCGTCCCAGATCGCGAACCGAGTAATTTCTTGGATAGGCGGCGTACCGCTGCACGACTACGGCTGCAGCTTGAAAGCCTATCGCCGTGACGTTATCCAGGATGTAAAGCTCTACGGTGAAATGCACCGATTTATCCCGATCTACGCCTCGTGGGCCGGGGCCCGCGTGACCGAGATCCCCGTCGACCACCACGCCCGCACAATGGGCAAATCGAAATACGGAATCTCGCGCACCATCAAAGTCATCTTCGACCTGATGACCATAAAATTTATGGCCTCGTACCAGACCAAACCGATCTACGTCTTCGGTACGTTCGGAATGCTTGCCTTCTTGCTCGCCTTCATCGCCGGCATCTGGGCCATCGTCCTGAAGTTTGAGGGAACTTCTTTCATCCTCACACCTCTGCCGGTGATAACCGTTGTTATGCTTGCGATCTCGGTGCAATTTTTTCTGATGGGCTTGCTCGCGGAACTGTCCGTCAGGACATATCACGAGTCGCAGGACAAGGCGATCTATGCGGTTAGGGAGAAGATCGGATTTGATTAGCGGAGCGGGGACACTCTTGTCCCCACCGCCGGTTCCTCCGGCGGAAAAGCTACGGATCAGGCGGCAGATTATTCGGGCCGAAGCGGCCCTCATGGGGACAAGAGTGTCCCCGCTCCGTTTATGTGCGGTATCACCGGTTGGATAAACCTGGACACAACTAAACCGAACCATAATGCCGAGCCGGTGCTGCACTCGATGTGTGAAAGAATCGTGCATCGCGGGCCGGATTCAGAGGGGTTGTGGGTGGACGAGACGGTCGCGTTGGGGATGCGGCGGTTATCGATCATAGATTTGAAAACGGGCGATCAGCCGGTGTTCAGTGAGGACAAGTCGGTCGTCGTGATGATGAACGGCGAACTGTACAACTATCGCGAGGTGCGCGTCCGATTGGAGAAGGACGGCTTTAAGTTCGTCACGAAAACCGATACCGAGATTTTGCCGCACCTGTACGTTAAATACGGCGACGACTTTCTCGATCACGTGAATGGGATGTACGCCTTTTCGCTGTGGGATTCGCGGCGGAAAAAGCTCATCATTGCCCGCGACCGTTTCGGCGAAAAGCCTCTGTATTATGGTATTTTCGACGGCAAATTGATCTGGGCGTCCGAACCGAAAGCGATTCTCGCTCACCCGTCGGTCACGCCCGAACTCGACCTAAACGCCCTCCGCCACTACGTCTCATTCGACTATGTACCGGCACCGATGTCCATCTACAAGGGCATCCACAAACTCCCGGCGGCACATGTGCTGGTCGTCGAGAACGGCGAAGTTCGGACACGGAAATACTGGGATTTATCGTGGCACGAGGATGCGGAAGCCCGCGCGTTAGCAAGGGCTTATTCGGGCGGTAGCGATTACGCGATTGCTAACGCACAGACCTCTGAGACGAACGGAAAATCTCCCGCAAAGTCGCAAAGTCGCAAAGAAGAGTCGCTAAGCGGAAAGGCGAATGAGCTGAGGGATTTATTGTCCGACGCCGTTCGAATGCGCCTCGTGTCTGATGTGCCTCTTGGCATTCTGCTTTCGGGCGGTATCGATTCTTCAACGGTCGCAGCATTCGCGACGCAGCACGCAACCGAACGTGTTAAAACATTCTCCATCGGCTTCGAAGAAGATTCGTTTGACGAATCGAAATACGCCCGAACCGTCGCCAAACACTTAAACACTGAGCATTACGAAGATAAGCTTTCCGCCACAACGGCCGGTGATCTGATCTCGGATATCGGCCAATGGCTGGACGAACCGATGTCCGATGGCTCACTGATCCCGACATTTTTGCTGGCACAGTTCGTAAGAAAACATGTCACGGTCGCCCTCGGTGGCGACGGTGGTGATGAGCTTTTTGCGGGTTACCCGATGTACTACGCCCACACGCTGGCGGCGAAGTACAATGCGATTCCCTCGTTTGTCCGCAGCGGCCTGATCGAACCGGTGGTCAATGCCCTGCCGGTTTCGACGAATAATATGTCGTTCGATTACAAGGCGAAACGCTTTGTCCGCTCGGCGAAACACGACGACATTGCGCGGCACCACGGCTGGTTCGGATCGTTCTCGACCGATCAGCACGAAAAGCTGTTTACCAAAGATGTTCTCACCCAGACCGACGCCGACATTTACCGAGGCGTTCGCGAGTTGGTCGATGCGTCCGACGCCAAAAACGTTATTGAGCAGATGCAGTATGCCGACATCAATTACTATCTGGCCGAAGACATTCTCACCAAGGTCGACCGCGCCGCCATGGCTGTCAGCCTCGAAACCCGAGCCCCGTTCCTCGACCCCCGAGTCGGCCAGTTCGCGGCGTCCATTCCCGTCAATTACAAGCTAAAAGGCAAAAGCGGCAAGTTCATTTTGAAAGAGGCGATGCGCGGTCTACTCCCGCACGACATCCTGCATCGCCCGAAAAAAGGCTTCGGAATCCCGATCGCCGAATGGCTGAAGGGCCGGCTGAATTCATTGATGCACGATATGCTCTCGCAGGAGCGGCTAAACAACCAGGGGCTGTTCAATGTAGATTACGTGCAGAAGCTGATCAAGGAACATGAAACTGGGAATGCCTCGCATCACAAGGAGCTTTGGACGTTGCTTGTATTCCAACTATGGATCGACAACTTCCTCTTAGAGAGTTAACCGCCACTGAGCAGTCTCTTTAGTTCGGAGGCGCGTGGGTCACCGTTTTCACTCATTGTGTCGAGAGTCCGTCTTAGCCAATTCTCAACCTCGGAGTCCTTCTTAGTTAATCTGACGATGTCGTACAACCTTTTGTATTTACGTGGGTTGTGCGAGTCTCCATATCCTTGAATTAGGAAGGTCAGTCCTCGCGAATCTGTTCCTTCAATGATGTCTCTAGCCAAACGATCGGCCTCGTCGAGCGGGGAGTAAGCAATTGTATAGAAAGCCATCCATCGGTCTTTGCCGTCTTTGTTCATGAATTCTTTGGCCCAAGAAACAGTTCCTGGATCGCCCATGCCAGCTAGACCGAATGTTAGTTCCCAGTTTTCCTGATACGCACCTGCCACAAGCCTATTGACGATCTCAGTAGCTTCCTCGTTCGGGTAGCGGACAAACCATTCCGCCAGCCTTCCTGCCTCTTCTTTGTCCGCCGACTTCAATGCGGCCATCATGAGATCGGCATGTCTTCCGTCCGCCGTCTTTATAAGAGCCCACATTAGTGGCCATCGGGTGGATTTATCCAAAATTGGGTAGTTCCGTCCGATGCGTAGCAGCAAAGCCGCATTTCGTGTCGTAATTATAAATTGGCTTATTGGGCCGACATAGTTAGAAGGAATCGGGGAATCAAGCATTCTTGTGAAAAATTCTGTTGCCTCTTTATGTCCGCCTTTGGCAAGAGCCCATAGCACGTCTCTTTTTCCATCACGCTCTGATTGCCCGTAAATTTCGATAAGGTCCTGAAATGTCTTTTTAGGAGTAGGCGATCTCAGATGATCGTCGATAAGTTTGACTAACGACTTCGGGTATTTCCTAGGTTGTCGGCCACTCTTAGCAATTCGTCGGAGTTCCTTCAGTTCTCGCTTTTCTGCTTCGTAGTCATTTCTGTTACTGACCCGGATCAGTTGTCTGACCGCCAGAAGGGATTCTGAAGATTGCTCATCCCAGACGGGAGAATTCATCGCTTCAGTTGCTTGGATCGAAAGCTTCCAACTGTCTGTGGTTCTCTCAAGAAAAAGCAGGTATTTGGGTGTCCTCTTTGGAATCTTAGCCGCAAGAAACGGAGGAAGGGTCGCTTCCTGTTGCAGCACGAAAGTGAGGTCGGTGCAGCTGGTATGGACCTCAGAGGCGGTAAATTCTTGATCTTCGAAACTGCCCTTCATAACCTCCTTTATACGGAACTCTACGTTGTAACCGATCTTGCCAATCGGTTCTGCGAGAACTATTACTGCCGCCTCCTTTATGTGGTCATAATGGGTCGGAAACAAGGCGCCATCCGCATACGAACAGGCTAAATTGGTTGCGTGGAGAGCGAATACAACAAAACCGATGGCGACGAGAAAGCGAGAAATCATGAAATTTGACTTGTTGGAACTTTGAATCCTACGATGAGCAGTATTACGCCTCATAGCCTCAATAATAATACAGGTTCAGACCTAAGTAAGAGGCAAAAAGTACGGGGCAAGGCACGGTTAACGACCGCTCATAATGTAAGGAGATGTCAGATCCACCGGTTTGGATGTATGTCTCACAGATGCAAAGTGTATCTTGAAATTTCACTCTACAATCTCAACGAAAGGAGCTTCCGTGAATAACCGGTTTCCGCCGTCGCGTTATTTCACGTATCATTTAGCTTATGAAAACACTCTACCCCGAGATCGAGCCCTTTGATTCGGGCATGTTGAAGGTGTCGGATATTCACGACGTTTATTATGAGCGTGTGGGAAATCCGGACGGCGTTCCGGTTGTATTCCTGCACGGCGGGCCGGGGGGCGGGTTGATACCGATGTACCGGCAATTTTTTGATCCGGCGGTATATCACGTTGTTCTTTTCGATCAACGCGGTTCCGGCAGATCGACGCCGCACGCGGAGCTGCGTGAGAACACGACTTGGGATTTGATCAGCGATATTGAGGCGTTGCGGGAAAAGTTCGGGATCGAAAAATGGTATGTTTTCGGCGGCTCGTGGGGCAGCACGCTAAGTCTGGCGTATGGCGTGACGCATCCTGATAGGTGTTTGGGCCTGATACTTCGCGGTATTTTCCTGACGCGCAAAAAAGAGCTGACGTGGTTTTATCAATACGGAGCATCCGAGATCTTCCCTGATTTCTGGGAACGCTATCGCGACGAGATTCCTGAGGCCGAACGCGGCGATTTTATGGCCGCTTATCATAAACGCCTGACCAGCGATGACGAAAGCGTAAGATTGTCGGCCGCCCGTGCGTGGAGCACTTGGGAAGGCGCGACCTCAAAGCTTTACCCAGATCAGGACCTGATGGACCACTGGGAAGGCGAACATGAAGCTCTCTCGCTCGCTCGCATCGAATGCCATTACTTCATGAATGGATCGTTTTTTGACAGCGACAATTTCCTGCTCGAAAACGCGGATAAGATCCGCCACATCCCGACCGTCATCGTCCAGGGCCGTTACGACGTCGTTTGCCCGATCACTTCTGCGTGGGACCTGCATCGCGCTTTGCCGGAGGCTGAATTTATCGTTGTACCGGATTCGGGGCACTCTGTGTCGGAAAAAGGCATCACCTCAGCTTTGGTGGACGCGATGGATAGGTTCAAGACAAAGGCGCACGTGGGCCGCCAGCCGGCAGCGTCTTAAACTAAAACGTCTGGTGCCTTTGCGTCCTCCGCAAAGGAAGGCAAGAAGACTGATATGGATTGAAACGGCCAAAAGCGTTACTATGCTGTTTTAGGCAATTGCCGAAGAAATGTATGAACTTTGGAACTACAGAAATTATTTTAATCGTTGCGGTGTTATTTCTTCTTTTCGGAGCAACGCGCCTGCCACAGCTTGCCAAATCGCTCGGTGCGACGAGGAAAGCGTTTAAGGACGGCATGCGAGAGGCTGAGTTGGAAGAGGCGGCGGAACGTGACAAGCAGCTTTCGTCGGCCCCGCCGCCGCAAGTTTCGCAGCTAAGCGACGAGGCGTTGGCCGAGGAGATGCGCCGCCGGGCCGAAGCGAAGTAAAAGTGAAAAGGTTTAAAAGTGAAAAAGTGCAAACCCTCGGGAGCTTCAGCTTTTTCACATTTTCACATTTATACTTTTCATCCTTTCTCGCCCGTCACCAAAGTAGCTTTTACCGAAAACCTGAACGTCAGGTCTCCGTCTTCCGCGTCGATCAGCTTTGCAAGGCGCGCATTTACCCGTTCCCGGTCTTTCTTTTTCAGGGTTTTCAGCCATTCCGAAAGCAAAAAATCGGCGACCAGGGGCGACGAAATAAACGCTTCGCCATTTTCGAATTCGAACACTTCCCTCGCATTGTATGATTTTATGTCGGTCAGTCCGGCGGCCGAGGCGATCTCTTCGATACGGCTGACGGTAGGGATTTCAGCGATCATCGCTTCCGCGGCGTGCCCGTGCTCGCCGAGGTCTTCTTCGAACAACACTTCCCAAAGCAGCGAAAACACTTCACCATAGCTTCCCGCCGAAGGCAGAAAAACCGCCGTCTTTCCGCCCGGGCGAGTAACCCGGACCGCGTCCGAAACAAAATTACCGATCTCCGGCGGAGCAATGAGTGTCGCATCGGCAACCACGATATCGAAAGCATCGTCGTCAAATCTCATCGTCGAAAAATCTACGTCCGATTTGACCGCTATCGCCTTGTCGCGTGCTATCGCCGCAAGTTCCTGGCTTTCGCAGCGGGCAAAGATCGCGATCTTGTCGTCCAGCTTTTCGCGAAGCTGGAAACAGTGATCGCCGGTTCCGGCATTTATGTACAGGACGTTTTCGGCCTTTTTAAAGACCAGATTTTTATCGACAAGATCGGTAAATCGTCGCGTCCATTCTTCGTTGATGTAAAGGTCGCGAAGAAACGCACGTTCCTTCTGTGTTTTTGCCATATCTATATTTAATCGCACCACAACCCGCGAGGCAAAGGCCCTCCCGCCGGGTAACACGACGTTCGACCCTGTGCTAACCTTGAGTTCGTTTCCTTTAATTAGTATATGGCAAAAACCGTTAAAGAACTTTTCGACCTGTCCGGCAAAACCGCTATCGTAACCGGCGGTTCACGCGGGATCGGCAAGGAAATGGCCGAAGCATTGGCCGAAGCCGGAGCGAATTTGATGCTCTGCGCCCGGCGGGCCGAATGGCTGGATGAGACGGTGGAAGAGTTTGCCGCGAAAGGTTTTGATGTGATCGGGAAGGTGTGTGATGTTGCAAAGCCCGACGATGTTCAGGCCGTCATCAACGCAACCGTCGAGCGATTTGGCGCCGTGGATATTTTGATCAATAACGCCGGCACCTCATGGGGCGCAATGCCCGAGGAAATGCCGCTTGAACAGTGGCAAAAAGTGATCGATGTCAATCTAACCGGCTGTTTCCTTTTCGCCCAAGCCGCCGGACGCGAGATGTTGAAACAGGGCAGCGGTTCGATCATAAACATCGCGTCGATCGCCGGACTGACTTCTTCTGCAAACGGCCCGTTTTACGCCGGTTATGTTGCGAGCAAGGCGGGCTTGATCGGCCTGACGCGCGAGTTGGCCGCAAGCTGGGGACGCAGGGGTATTCGCGTCAACGCCATTGCACCGGGCTTTTTTCACTCGCGTTTGGCCGACGCCGTGATCGATATTTATGAACGTTCGATACAGGAAAACAACGTTATTCCAAGAGTGGGCGAAGAAGGCGAGCTAAAAGGCATTACCGTTTTTTTGGCATCGGACGCGTCCAGCTATATCACCGGACAAACAATTGCGGTCGACGGTGGTATGACGGTCTAGACAGAACCGCCTGCGTAAGCGGGCGGTCAGGTTTAAAGATAAGCTCTCTACAAATGGCGAACTAACCCGCCGCTCACGCAGCGGGTTCCGACATGAACCGAAACTCGCCGAATTTTTCCGGAACGTGAAAGGCCGGTTCTTTTGTCAATGTCGGCTGCCACGCGAGATAGCCGCGGCCCGGATCTTTCCCGACGCAGCGAAGAAGATTTCCCAACCAAACATCGCCCGCTTTCGGTGTCTTGCCGAATGCGTTCCACGGAATCTTGATCGCCATGACGACCTTACCCGATTCGACCCGAGAGGAGGATTCCATTTTCGACGAATACTTCCATTCCGAAACGCGCGTGCCGCTGGTCAGGTCAAGAGCAACATCCAACCATTCTCCCGTCGGGGCCACTTCGAACTCAAAATATTTGCGCCGCTCCGATCGGTCGGGTGCGACAAATATCTCGCAAACGTCGCGGTCCCATAAATTCATCGCCTTTTTTGTCAGGTCGGGCTTGTCGGTAACGACGAGCGGCTCTTCCTGATTTGCCTCGAACCGAATGTAAAGCGCCGTTTTCGACCACAAAAGCCGGGCCGCAAACCTTCGCCCTTTCGGGGCCTTGAAGTCGGACCAGTACCGATCCACCGTAACCCGCTCAGCCCGTTTCCATTGAGCGTTCGAGAGGTCGGAAACGGCGAAATCGGAGGCGATACTTTTGACGTTCAACGAAGGCCTGGCGGTGCCGGACATAGTTTGCGCATAGCCGTTAGGGACGGCTGTTATAAATAAAAGGAAAGTTATAGTTCGTAAGAATCCCATCATTCTCCGGTCTGTTGGAACGCCGAATCTAACGGTTCAACCGAACATCGTTTGCAGGTCCGGAAGGCGGGCTTGCCCCCGCTCTTTTATTTACCGAAAATACCGGCCACCTTCCTCCGCGCCGTCCGAAGCTCAGTGCCGGCTGCCTTTCCCAGACCGTCGGCGATAACCCGAAATGGATGATTCTCCGTGAACGCAAGTGCGATCGAGTAAAGCGTGCTCACCGAAAACTCGGGCTCGTTAGAGATGGCAAAGACCGGCTCCCAATACTCCGGCGTCATCTTGGCCTTAAAAGCGTCGAGTCCGTCGAAATTATAGAACCGTTGGCCGTGTTTACGCATCCACGCGAGAAGGATTCTTAGCCATAACGGATTGTCGAAAGGCTCTATCGTCGCCCTTTTTGATAGCGGCGACAGGCCGAGCGTAACGTATTCGTCGCCCTCGTTGCAAAGCTGCCTGACGGCGGAGTCCATCATCAGCTCGACCGTACCGTTCGGCGCCTGCGGGTGATGCGGAAACTGTTCGGTCAGCCAGCCTTTACGGGTCGGTATCGGCGAAAGAACAAGGAACGCAGCCACTCGCGAATTATGTTCCGCCACGAAAATCCGGCGGTTTTCAAGCCGGCCGAGCGTTTCCGGCTCGATCACAAAATGCAGCGGCGGCAAGCCTTTCAGTGTAAACCAAGCCTCAAGACATTCGCGCAAAGACGCGTTGTTCGTCGCCTCTTCAACGCTCCACTCGCGAATCTCAACGCCCTTATTCCGCGCCCGGTTGAACTGTGCCCTCAGCGAAGCCCGGCCCGCCATGATCTTCGGCCAGTTTGACGGTTTCCAAACCGGCTGAGCCCCGAGCAGAATACGCGAATGATGTTTCGAATCGCGAACAACACCTTCCAATCTGGCCTCGGCGCCGAAATAACAAACGCCAAGCCCCGAGCCGCGAGCGTCACTCTCGAACGCCTCGACCACCGCCGGCAGGTTTGCTTTACTACACACCGGTGCTCCCGCAACGACACGAGACTTGCCCGACGTCACATAACCAACCACTGATTCACCGTCGCCGCCAAACCAGTATTCGAGTCCCGGGTTTACTATCTGAAAACACGTCGTGTTCCAGCCATACTTAACTACAAGTTCGCGGGCCAGGCGGAAACCCGCGTCCGCCCGAGAATTGCGTTGTGTTGCTGGAAGCACTGGATAAGTCTTTTAACTATTTAATTGTTGTTCGTCCCGGAATAGGACCATCAGCCTCTCTCCTACTTCGCGAAGTAGCGTACTTCCGGCAAATCCTGAAAATGATGATCTTGTGTCCAGAGGGTCGCATTAAAGCGTTGAGAGGTTGCGTAAATAATACTGTCAGCCAACGGGAGCTTATAACGTGCCGCCTCCAGCGCCAGCGAAAGATCGAGATCCACCAATCGACCGACCACCATCGCGCTGATCGCGTTTACCGCATCGGCCTCATTTCCATCACGCAGCGTTCTTTTCACCACCTCGTAGACCGATATGACGGGCACGATCAAGTTCTCGGTATCCGTTATAGCGTCGGCAAACAAGTCCGCCCTTTCCGATCCGGTGAGAAATTCGAGCCAGCCGGACGAATCGACCAAATTACGACCGCTCACAGCCTGTCGTCCTCGCGCTCGATGTCTGTTTCAATCCCTCTGCCCTTCAATATGCCGCGCATTTCCTTGATCGGCCGAACAGGTACAAGCTCAACGCGGTCACCGAACCCGATCACATGAAACCGCTCTCCGGGCTTCAATTGCAATTGCTCCCTGACGCCTTTTGGGATCATTATCTGAAATTTAGACGAGAGTGTAACTGTTTCCATATCGATAGGCATATTGTAAAGCGAGAATATGATCGATGCAACAATTCTTTTTGACGCTTTTATTTGCCTGTGTTTAGGACCGTCTTAAATGCCATCTTCGCCAGTTTCCACGTCCTGTCCCAGTCTATTTTTCCCTCTTCGTTGCGGCCCATTAATTTGCTAACAAACATCTTTCGGAAGTCGGCACCTTCGCGGCGGAGCATGAATTCTTTCGCGTATGGCTTGGCCGTTTCGAAGAAGTTGAACTCGGGGTCGGTGACGATGCCGATGCCTTCGAGCGTCATCAGAGCTCGCATGATGTAGGTGAAATTCGACGGCAAACGGAACGGGTAATCGTACATCACGTCCGCGAGGTCGTAGGTCAGCTCTTTGAAATTTACGTCCTTTAGTTTCAGGTTCAGATGAAACTCGAACATTTTTTCGACCACCGGTCGCACGGCGCTGGCGTTGGTGCCGGGTTTGAGAAAATCGAGCGCGATAAGGTCGTCCGCTATACCGGCCGGATCTTTGCCGACGACGTGGAAAAACGCGTCGATCATCTTCGACTGCAACTCCGCCGGAATGCGCCCGACCATGCCGAAATCGAAAAATGCAAGGCGGCCGTCCGCCATAACAAGCAGATTACCGGGATGCGGGTCGGCGTGAAAGAAACCGTCTTCGAGAAGCTGTTTAAGATACGTTTTTATGAGCAAGCGATTCACCTTTTCCGGCGAAATTCCCTGCCGTGCCTGCCCCTCGAGATCGGTCACTTTGGTGCCGTAGATAAACTCCATCGTCAACACTTTCGAAGTCGTGGCGTTCCAATAGATTTTCGGGACGTGAATATTGGTCCAATTCTTGAAGGATTCGCGGAACCGTTCGGCGTTTCGGCCTTCGGCTTCGTAATCCATTTCTTCATGGATGGTCACGTCGAATTCGCGAAGCATCCCGGACCAATCGGCGTTCTCATTCAATTGCGGAAAGCGCTCGGCGAATTTTGCCACGCTTCGCAAAATGCCGAGATCGCCTTTGATAACGGCTTCCAGATTCGGCCGCTGAACTTTGACCGCGACCTCTTCGCCGGTGTGAAGCCGGGCCCGATAAACTTGTCCAAGCGATGCGGCGGCGACCGGCTCAAGCTCGAATTCCGCATAAACCTCGTTGATCTTAAGGCCGAGGTCTTTTTCGATTCGCGCAAAAGCGATCTCATTCGGAAACGGCGGCACGCTGTCCTGCAGTTCGCCAAGTGCAATCACAAACGGAAGCGGAAGCAGGTCGGGCCGCGTACCCATCGATTGCCCGATCTTGATAAATGTCGGGCCTAATTCGATCAGCTTGTCCTTCAGCCAGATTGCCTGCCTTTGCTGGTTTACCTCTTTGTTCGATTCACTACCGATAAAGTAGCTTCGAAGCAACAACAAAAATCTGTGAAAGAACCACGACCGAACGGCATATAGCTTTTCACCGTAAACGGCGGCCCGCGTCAATCGCTCGGCCGTCTCCATCCGTCGCTTTGCCTGTTTGAGCTGCTGCTCGCGATGCATCGTGTACTGGTCAAGATAAAGGTAAAGCGAGAGCATCGCGATAACGCGCGACACCTTGAACAAACGCAGATAGCCGCGAATGCCGATATACCCCTTGCCAACTTCGGTCTCCGTTTCCGTCAGGCGACGTTCTTCGGCGATCAGGGCTTCGTTTGAAACACTCGTGGAAATCGGCAGGGCACCGGTCTGCAGCATCTGGTGCTCTCCGTTCCCGTTATTGCTAATGACGGATTCCTTTACCGCCAGGGCCTTATTTGTGATAGTTTCGTTCATCCGCTATATGTATTCGTGACCCAAGCCTTCTTCGATGCGCAAACCGTGTCCACCTTTGCATTACAAGATCTCAAGCATATTCCGTACGCCTTCGTGCCGGAAATAGTTCAACGCGCGGACTGAATCTTTCTCGATCTGTGCCTTTAACTCGTCTACTCCGTTAAATTTACGCTCGTCGCGAATTCGGTGAAGAAAACGGACGCGGAGCACATCGCCATAGAGGTCGGCGTCAAAATCGAAAAGATAGCTTTCTATTGAGGGCTCGGCGTCATTTTCGAAAGTCGGCCGCACGCCGATATTTGTAATGCTTCGCCGCCACGAACCATCGACCAGAGTGGCGGTTGCGTAAACTCCGAATTTTGGGATGACGCGATTATGCGGTTTAAGATTCGCGGTTGGAAAGCCGATCGTATGGCCGCGGCGGTTTCCGCGAATAATAACGCCTTCGACGCCGTAAGGCCGCCCGAGCATTCGGCGGGTCAGGTTGACGTGGCCCGAAGCCAGAAGTTCGCGAACTCGCGACGAGCTTATCCGCTGGCCGCGAAGCTGTATCTCCGGCACTTCATCCGCAAAAAACCCAAGCTCGCTGCTCATCTTTCTTAACAGCTCGATATTGCCGCCCCGGCCCTTGCCGAACGCAAAGCCTTTGCCTAGATAAACTTCCCTGGCTTGAAGCCGGTCGTGAATAATGCCGAGAAAAAAATCCTCGGCCGGCTGAGCGGCAAAATCTTTATCGAAATGGACGACAATAGCCTGTTCGATACCAAGAACTTCAAAATTTGCGAGACGTTGATCGAGCGTTTGCAGCAGCGGCGGGGCCGAATCAGGATGCAAAACCGCCCTTGGATGCGGATCGAAGGTAATGGCGGTCGGCACGGCATTGACGGCCTTTGCCCGCTCGACGACCGTTTGCATTATTCGCTGATGTCCAAGATGCAGCCCGTCAAAAACTCCAAGCGTCAAAACCGTCGGCCGCAAGATACTCGCGTTTTCCGTGCCGTGAAAGATTTTCATTTATTCCAAAATGTATTCATCTAGAGCAACACGATCAAAAACTCCTGTCGTCCGCGGATGGACCATAGATCGACGGAACGGGCTTGTCATTGAGACGAAGATAGACCGAAAGTTGTCCGCGATGATGCACCATGTGGTTTATGGATTCGCTGACGCTTTCGCGTTTGGTGGTCGAGTAAAGCAACTGTCCGCTGTTCTTCAGGTCGAACGGCTGGTCGTGCATATCTTCCGAAAATCCTTTCAACGAAGTTCGTGCTTTTTCCATAACTTCGTCAAAGTGAGCGACGAGTTCATCGACCGTTTTTACACTGGAATGTTCATAGGTCGCGAAATCGATCTCGCCCTTGTCGATAATGACGTGTATCCACTTTGGAATGTCGGCGACCAGGAGTGCGAGATAGCCGAGCTCCATTGATTTCTCATGCGGCTTGTATTCTGGTTTGTCCATTGGAACTTGTTCAAGGCATTTACGTGTTGCGCCCGCTTCGGCTTCCAGTTCCCTCAAAAATTCTTCGGCGATAACAGATGGTGTTGACATATTTTTTCTCCCTTAGTTCGAAATGGCATTAGTTGGTTGGCCGTAATTCACTTGCGTTGTCTCCGAGATACTTTCCCGGCACCAAATAATTTTGTATGTAATCCGCGACGGCCTCATTCAGCGGCGTGATTTCGCCTTCGTATCCGGCGGTGCGGATTCGGGTCAGATCGGCATGCGTGTGATATTGATAGCGGTCACGGAGGTGTTCGGGCATCTCGACAAATTCGACGTTCTTTGGGCGGTCAAGGGACATAAAGATCGCGTCGGCCAAAGCATTCCACGTATTCATCCGGCCTGACCCGACGTTGAATAGACCGCCGGTTTTATTCTCCAAAAAATGCAGCGTCATATCGACCGCGTCCTTCACATAAACAAAATCGCGGCCGAATTCTCCGTCGGCATAGTCCGGGTTTGCACTCTTGAAAAGCTGCAGTTTTCCGGTAGATTCGATCTGGTCAAAAGCCTTGTTCACCAGCGAACGCATATCGCCTTTGTGATTCTCGTTCGGGCCGAAGACATTAAAATATTTCAGCCCGACGATGGTTTCAAACATTCCATTTCTGGCGGCGTATTTATCGAACAAATGCTTGGAATATCCGTAGACGTTCAGCGGCCGCAATTTATCGAGGCTCTCGGTTCCGTCATTCATCCCGGCCGAGCCGTCGCCATACGTCGCTGCCGATGATGCGTAGATAAACCGAATGTCTTTTACGATCGCAAACTCGGCCAGATCTCTTGTGTACTGATAATTATTGCGAATCATGAAATCCGAGTCCGTTTCGGTGGTAGAGGAACACGCTCCCAGATGAAAGATCGCATCGGTGTCGCCAAAATCATCGATCACATCGATAAAATCGACAGCCTCAATGTAATCGGCGAACCGCAGCGGCGCGAGGTTTTTCCACTTATCCGTCCGATCCATAACGTCGACGATCAGAATGTCATCGTACCCCAGCTCATTCAGCCGCCAAACGATCGCACTCCCGATAAACCCGGCCCCGCCGGTAACGATGATCTTTGAGTCAGGCATAAATAACAATGATACAACAACCGTTCAAACCTGCGTGACGCCGGACAGAAAAATCGGAGATTTACAAGGCCAACCTCCGTACATACAGCAGTTACCTCACCATTCAAACCGAATATTGCCATGCAACCAGTCAGCAAATTTCTATCTTAGGAAGGGATGACGGCGGCCTTGTTTCGTCCTATGCGTCTTTGCGAGTTTGCGGGAGATTCAGAAAGGTTTCCCGCAAAGCCGCAGAGGGAAGAGTTGAGCGTACGAACGATGGCGGCTATTTAAATTCCATTGTTCCGTCTTCCAATTTGCCTCGTCGAATAAGCGCGATGTCTTTGAAGTAATTCTGGTGCAGCCGCCACGGTTGTTTCGAACCCTGCGACGGGAACGTATCGAGGGCCCGCTTGACGTAGCCGGAGGTGAAATCGAGCACGGGCTCGGGCCTAATTGATGGATCGTTCAGTCGCGGCGTGCACTGGGCATAACCGCGGCTGTCCATGTGGTTGATGAGCCGGCAGACGTATTCCGCCGTGAGGTCGCATTTCAGCGTCCACGAGGCGTTTGTGTAACCGAACGCCTGGGCAAGGTTCGGCACGTCGTTGTACATCATTCCTTTGTACGCAATCTTTTTCGAAAGATCGACTTTTTCGCCGTCCACCACCAGCTCAAGACCGGCCATGATCTTGAGCACGAGGCCGGTCGCGGTAACGACGATGTCGGCGTCGAATTGCTCGCCGGATGAGAGCAGAACGCCGGTCTCGGTAAACGTTTCAATGTCGCCCGTGACGATTGACGCACGTTCGTCGCGGATCGACGCGAACAGATCGGAATCGGGCACGAGACACAAACGCTGGTCCCACGGGTTGTAGTCAGGCTTGAAATGCTTTTCCAGGTATTCCTCGCCAAGTTCGTTTCGGACGCCTTTGGCG
>JABFSB010000263.1 GCA_013140875.1 Acidobacteriota bacterium | reverse complement strand
CGTTAACCGACACTAAGGTCTGAATTGCGTCAGACCTATGTTTACCGCCGAAAATACTTTTTATGATTTTGGCGCTTTCGACCGCGGAATCGGCTTTGAAACTCATAATGGACTCCGCTTTTTCGCCAAAATCCTCCGGCGAGATGATAAATTCGCGTGTCTTCGACCCCACCACTTCGGCCACAAATGTCGGCCCGCTCAGCGATATTTCATCCAGGCCGTCGCTCCCGTGGACGATCCAGGATTTCTTCGTCCCGAGCCGAGCAAGAGCTTCCGCCATTTTTGAGACCAGTTCCTTCTCCCAAACGCCAATCACCTGATAAGGTGCAGACGCGGGATTGCATAACGGCCCGACGCAATTGAATATCGTCGGAAAGCCAAGGCCGCGACGCACCTTGCCGAGTGTCGCTGACAGCCGGTGAAAATTCGGAGCGAACATAAAACAAATTCCGATCTCATTCAGGTTTCGCTCCGCGGTCGCGGCATCGACCGCCGGTTCGACGCCCAATTCCGATAGAACATCGGCGCTTCCGGAATTACTTGTCGCAGCCTTGTTGCCGTGTTTTGCGACGGGTAAGCCCGCTCCGGCAACCACGAACGCCGCGGCTGTAGATACATTGAACGTTTTAATTTTGCTCCCGCCGGTGCCAACGATGTCGACGAATTGTTCGTGTTTCGACCGGACTTTGACGGCTCGCTCACGCATTATTTGGGCTATCGAATGGATCTCATCGGCCTCGATACCTTTTTTGTCCCACGCCCGAAAGATGTCCGCAAGCATGGATTCGTCGGTTTCGGCGATCATCGCGTCAAGCAGTTCGGTCGCATCGGGTCCCTTGAGATGCCGCCCGGCCTTGAACTCATTCGTATACTTGCGCAGTATTGCCGTCATTTTAACCACGGCCCTCCGCAATATCGATGGCTCTTAGAAGCGCCTTTGCTTTGTTTACCGTTTCGTCGAATTCAGCCTCGGGAATAGAGTCGGCAACAATTCCCGCACCTGCTTGCACCTTGGCGACGCTATTTTCCAACACCATTGTTCTGATAGCGATGCACGTGTCCATGTTTCCAGCGTAATCGATATATCCGGCCGCACCCGCATAGATTCCTCGCGGCGTCGGTTCTAATTCCTGAATTATCTCGATCGCCCTGACCTTTGGCGCGCCGGAAACAGTACCGGCAGGGAAGCAGGAAGCGAAAGCGTCGAACCTGTCCAATCCGTGCCGGAGCGTTGCCGTAAGATAACTGACCAGATGCTGGACGTGTGAATATCTCTCGACGCTCATCAGGCCGTTAACCTTAACGCTGCCGAACTCAGCGACTCGACCAAGATCGTTGCGGCCCAGATCGACCAGCATCTGGTGTTCGGCGACCTCTTTTTTGTCGGCCCGCATTTCTTCGGCAAGGCGGGCATCTTCGGCGTCGGTGTCACCGCGTTTCCTTGTTCCCGCGATGGGACGATATTCTAGCTGGCCGCCGCGACACCGGACCAGCATTTCCGGCGATGCACCGATGACCGAACGTTCGCCGAATTTAAGGAGGAACATATAAGGCGAAGGATTTAAAGAGCGCATCGCGCGATAGATAGCGATGGCCGAGGCCGCGGTCGGCCGGCTGAAACACTGTGAAAGCACCACTTGATAGCATTCGCCCGCCGCGATCAATTCTTTGATCCGGCGAACGGCGTTCTCAAATTCCGGCCGTTCCCAGTTTGAGCTGATTTGAGCCGATCCTTCCGCCGCGGTCGCCCGGGGAAGGACAATCGGCCGTTCTTCAAGCATCTTCCTTATCCCGGCGTTCCGCTCTACGGCCTTGTCAAACATTTCCCGCGCGCCTTTGCCTTCGTCGGTGAACACCAAACTGATGACCTTGATCGTTTGTTTCGCGTGGTCGAAGGCGACGATCGAGCGAAAGAACATAAACTCGGCTTCATTTTCGCCGGCGTCGATCTCGCCGCGAACGGTCGGCTCGAACCAACCTGAGCACGAAAAACCAAAGTAACCGATCGCACCGCCGACAAAAGACGGCAGGTCGCTGCGGACCGCGACCGATTGATCGGCAAAGTGCGTGCGAAGGTAATTCCAAAGCGGCGCCGCCTTTTCCACTTCGCCGGTTTCACTAATCACGACCGTCCGTTTATCGTTTCCGCGGACGACCATTTCCGGCCCCACCCCGATAAACGAATATCGTGCCAGGCTTTCACCGCCTTCCACCGATTCGAGCAGGAACGAGTTCACCGCACCATCCGCCAGCTTTAGATAAACGCTCAAAGGCGTCAGCAGGTCGGCCGGGATAGTTTCCACCACCGGGACCACGTTTGCCGTTTCGGCGTCGCGCAAAAATTGGTCAAAATTAGTCATTCACAAAATAAAAATGCCGCCCTTATCGAGGCGGCACCTTTGGAATATCGGTATCTGGACAAACGGCAAAGCGTTCAACAGAGATCGGAATTCAAAGCGGGCACCGCGAGACGGCCGAAAAGCCGCCAGCTCCAGGCCCAATGCCATGAATTCGTTACCAAGGTTCGTTTAGATTCTGCTTGCACTGTTAAAGTTTGTAACAGAAGCGGTTTGCTTCTGTCAATTACATTTTCTCGGGAACTTCTATTCCCATTATATCGAGGGCCGATGTCAGCGACCGCCTCGCCATATCCGCCGTTACAGCCAGAACGGCTTGTTTTACCGGATCGCGCTCGGCCAGGATCTTGTGATGGTGATAGAACAGATTGAATGCCTTTGCCAACGCGAAAGTATATTTTGCCAGGATAGCAGGTTCGTTCTGGCTCGCCGCCTGTCTGACCGTTTCGTCGAGCCGTGAGGACAGTATCGCGAGCGACCAAATCTCATTGCCGGCCTCGCCGTCGTTAAGAATAGTTGCCGCTTCATGCGTTTTCTCAAGTATCTCCTGGAAATGCAGCAATGACAGGCCTTGCTCCTCCGCCTTGCGAAAGATCGAATTTGCCCTAACGGCCGAATACTGGCAAAATGTTCCGGTTTCGCCCTCGGTTGACAGTGCCTCGCCGAAATCGAAAACGATGATCGTGTTGCGCGTGAATTTAAGCAGAAAGAAGCGCAGAGCTCCGACGGCAAGCTGATGGGCGACCTGCGGTTTAACGTCGGCCGCAAGATTCGGATGGCGGGATTCAACCTCGGCGAGAGCATTTGCCTCAAGACGGTCGATCAGATCATCGGCCTTGACGCCCAAACCCTTGCGCCCGCTCATCTCGATAAACGGTTTTTTGCGGTCTTCATCACTTATCTCAAAGCCAAGTTCACCGGCGGCGGCGGGTGAAAGCGCGACCATCTCGTACGAAAGGTGGACGCTGGCGGCCTCGCCTTTTTCGGGAAAGATCGCGGCGACGCCTTTCTTTACAACCTCCTGCGGATAAGACTGCCGCGCGTCGATAACGTTGTATACCGCTTCGCCGTGTCCGAAAGAAGGAGCGCGGACATGAGTGTCCGCGCTCCGTTCGGCGGTCGTGATCCAGACCTCTTTGCCGTCAGCGTATTTGAAAAAAGGTTTATAGTAAAAATCGAGTCCCAGCAGGCCGAGTTTCCACATCTGATACGCGATATCTTTGCCCGTGTAAGTAACCGTCCCGTTCGAACGCACAAGTATTTTGTCCGTTTCGTGTTCGTCCGTTCCTTCGTGCGAATCGAAAGGCATTACCCAGCAACCGGCGTTTTTTCCTTCATTCTCAAAATGGATCACGCCGCGTTCCTTCATCGTCTCGAACGCGCGGTTCCAAAAATGGAGATGCAGAATTTCCGATTCGCGCGGAAGCAAGTCGTAACGGATCGACAGCCGCTCCATCGTTTTTAAGATACATTCGACATTTCGCGTCGCGACGTAGTCAGCCAGCAACGCAATGTCGTTCCCGCCTTCTTCAATCGCATGCAGGACCTCTGCCCTTTTGGCCTTTAACTCTTCATCGGCCTGATATCGTTGGCCCACCTTTGCATAGAGTTCCCAGCAGTAGTAATCAAAGGTCTCGCTCTTCGCCGCCAACTCGGCATCAAGCTTTTTAATACTATCTAAGTCTCTATTTTCCAGATAAATAAAGCCGACAACCACATCTGCTACTTGAACTCCCGTATTGTCGATGTAGTTCTGGACCTCGACCGATTTTCCGGTGGCCTTCAGTATTCGCTGAAAGGTATCGCCGATCACCGAATTTCGTACATGGCCGATGTGTGCCGCCTTGTTCGGATTGACCGAGGTGTGTTCGACACAAATTTTTTCGCCGTCAGTGGTTTCCGAACCAAACTGGCGGACCGCATTCTCTCTTAAAAACTTGCCGCGATTATAAAAGACATTTAGATAACCCGGACCGGCGACCTCGACGTGATCGACGAAATCGAATTTTTCCAATTCAGCTTTTAGCGTTTCAGCTATCGCCCGAGGATTTTGCTTCTCGCCGGTTTGCTGCTTTATAACTTTTGCAAGCTCGAACGCGGCAGGGAACGCCAGATCCCCAAGCTCTGTTTTCGGCGGGATCTCTGAAACTATTTGGTCGGGCGCCATCTGAAAATGCATGATGGCAGCGGCCCTGACTTTATCTTTGAGCAGGTTTTGAAGTTCTAATAAGGTCATCGCGGTCCTGAATTTCTTTTCCGTACAAGACCGCGATTATACGTTTTGCGGGAAGCATTTCCAAAGCACCCGACTTCAATTACATGATCGAGACAGTGAGCGAATAGGTCGTCGCCCCCGCCATATTGTCCACGCACACGGATTGATTGCCGCTGACATCGACCACATAGTTGTAGGTGGTTTCGCCGCTTTCAAAAATGGCGACTTTGCCGCTGCGCGAGCTGATAGTTGCGGTAAAACGCTGGCCGGCGCGAGCACCCGCAAAATAACAAACGCGACCGCCCGTGCCCACTCGACCGGTCACGGTTGCCGATGTCCGGCCCCTCGCAAACCGGATTCGCGTATCGGCAAAGGACGCGATATTGGAGAACGCGACCATTGTTATCAGAACGAAAAGTTTTACAAAAATATTTTTATGCATAATTTCTCCTTTTTTGTTTGTCGCTTTTACAGATACCGAACGATCACGACTGGAGGATTTCGAATAAAATCTGTAAAAACGGTAGACTACTATTTTTATGCGGACACTCTATTTCGACTGCTTTGCCGGAGCAAGCGGCAATATGATTCTTGGGGCGTTAATTGCCGCGGGCGTCAATGCCGATGAGCTTTCGAAAGAATTAGGAAAACTTCGTTTACCGGATTTTGCATTGCGGACCGAAAAGGTCGACCGCTCCGGCATTGCTTCATTGCATTTGACTGTCCAAATTGCGGACGAAAAAAAGCACCGGCATTTGCCGGAAATCGAAAATATAATTCGGCGGTCCGATCTGTCGGTCTCCGTTAAAGAACGGGCAATCGCAATTTTCTCAAGGCTCGCCGCCGCCGAAGCCGCCGTTCACGGAATCGAAGTTGAAAAGGTCCATTTTCACGAGGTCGGAGCGATGGACGCGATTGTCGATGTTGTCGGAGCCTGTATCGGATTTGAAATGCTCGGCATCGAACGGTTTGTATGCTCAAAGATCAACGTAGGCAGCGGATTTGTGAAGATGGCCCACGGAACATACCCCGTGCCGCCGCCGGCCGTGGCGAAACTATTAGAGGGCATGCCGATCTATTCGACCGGGATCGAAGGCGAGCTTATCACTCCGACCGGAGCAGCGATAATCGCAACGTTATGTGAGAGTTATGGCCCGTTGCCTGAAATTTTGGTTGAAAAAACCGGGCACGGTGCCGGGACGAGAATTTACGAAGGCTTTCCCAATGTTCTGCGACTGATGATCGGCGAAACGGAGAGTTTGAAGACGGACCGCCATCCTAATCAGGCAGGAAATGAAACCCTGTCCGAAAAACTCTCACTGCTCGAAACTAACATAGACGATATCTCTCCACAGGTTCTGGGGTTTGTCCTCGAACGGGCATTCGAGGTTGGTGCGCTGGACGCGTGGTTTACTCCGATTCAGATGAAAAAGAACCGGCCGGCGGTTAAAGTGTCGATCTTATGCTCGTTTGAGAAGCAGGCCGCAATGATTGAGATGCTGTACTCTGAAACATCGACTTTAGGCATCCGGACGATTGAAACGGAGAGGAATTCGCTTCCGCGCGAAGAGGTCGAGATCGAGACAAGCTTTGGCAAAGTATCGGTTAAAACCGCCGGTTTTCGCGGGGCCCTCGTTAACGCAATGCCGGAATATGAGCAGGTCAAGCGTATCGCGATCGAGAAGGGAATTCCGTTTAGACAAGTGCAGTCAGAAGTTTTGGCGTCTTTTGAGAAGATGAAGAACGACGGTCAGGTTAAGTTCAGGGCGCATAATAATGGCAAGAAAAACTAGGAAAAGCATAGATCGAAGTAAGATCGCGGCGGGCGTCAGGTTGATGCTGGAAGGAATGGGCGAAGACCCCGACCGCGACGGTTTGCTAAAAACGCCGGAGCGCGTTGCCGATTTTTACGCCGAGTTGACCGAGGGAATGTGGCAGGACCCGAGAGAGCACATTGTGCCGCTGCCCGGCGATTCTCACGACGAAATGGTGCTGGTCAAGGACATCACGATCGCATCTGTTTGCGAACACCATCTGGCCCCGTTCGTCGGTAAATGCCACATTGCGTACATTCCGAAGGGCGGCCGGATCGTCGGCCTTTCCAAATTGGCGCGGATTGCCGAGATATTCGCCCGCCGGCTTCAGGTACAGGAGCGGTTGACGCAGCAGATCGCCCAGACGCTTTTCGACGAATTGAAACCGCTTGGCGTCATGGTCGTAATAGAGGCAGAACATACCTGCATGACGCTTCGAGGAGTCAAGAAACCCGGAGCCATTACGATAACCTCCGCCGTCATGGGCGGTTTCCGGCGCGACCCGAGGACGCGTGCAGAGGCAATGAGCCTGATTAAGGGCTAATTCGAGTTTGAGTACTACTTTAACAGTCGGCATTTCGACACCTAAGAAATTACTTTAATCATGAAAAGATTCGCTTACATCGCTTTGATCGCATTTGTGTGCCTGCAGCTATCGTCGGCGCAGGATTTTTCATCGAGGTTCGATGCGGAAAAACTTCGCAGCCGCGTCATTCGGCTTTCCGCTGACGATTTCGAAGGCCGCGGCACCGGAACCGCCGGAGGAAAAAGGGCGGCCCAGTATAT
>JABFSB010000251.1 GCA_013140875.1 Acidobacteriota bacterium | reverse complement strand
TGGGAAGCTGGTCGTCGATCGGCTGGATGATCCCGCGGATGGAACAGAGCAATCCGATGTCTTTAACAGCCTTGAAAGCGGAATCGTGCTTGCCGCTCTTCGCCGTACGCGGGGTAACAAGCAGGCTGCCGCGAACCTGCTTGGCCTTTACAGGCCGCGTTTGTATGGAATGATCAAACGTCACAATCTGGACGAACGGGTCTAATTTGAAGATAGATAAAATGGCGAGGCCGGCTTAAACAGCCGGCCTCGTTTTTATTTGGTTATCATCTCGTCGGAGCGGCAGGAGCTGTTATCTCAACGTCTATCTGCTGTTTTCTGTTTCCGCTCAGAAAACCCGAATAATAAAGGGCTCCTACGATCATCGCGACAATAATAAGTGTGGTCAGCGCCCAAATAAGATTGCTTCCCGTTCCATTTTCTTCTGACATCGGTTCTTCTCCAAACGATCAAAATATTCACTACACAAAAACGACAAGCAACCACCGTGCCGCCGATCTAATAAGTCACCGCGTCCGAACGAAAAAGACGCTTGTAATAGCCGGTCATTGGGTGTACAACTTAACTATCCATACAGATGCGGTTTTGGAAAGGAGGACTTATATGATCGGTCAGCTTATTGGTGGATTAATCGTAGGCATTTTGGCTAGATTTCTTTTGCCCGGAAAAGAAGCCTTTCCGGATGGTCCTATCGGATGGATATTGACCGCCGTGCTTGGAATTGCCGGCGCGTTTATCGGTGGATTTATTGCGCGAAGCCTCTGGGCCACGGACAATTATGCCGCGGGCTGGGTAATGTCGATAATCGGTGCCGTTATCCTTTTGCTCCTGGTTCGGCTGGTAATGGGACGGCGAACTTAGAGCGGATACTCATCATTAAATAAAAGGCCCTTCGCTTTCGCGGAGGGCCTTTTTTATTGGACCGGTTACAGGAAATCCGGGCCGATTGGTCGTTTTACTTAGGAAAACGAGATTGATATTCCATGCCGGTAGGTATGGATGCAAAGGGGGCGGCTGGTTTTTTGAAGAGAAGCGATCAGCCGTTCTCTTGCGCATGCGGGCCGTGTTTGCCGGAGTGCGGGTCTATTTTGCGTTCGATGCGGCGGTCCGGCACAAGCCAGATGATCGCAACAGTCACGTAGATCGCGCCGGCGATCCACTGGTTTACAAATGCCAGCGGGATCGCCGCAATGTACAGCAGCAGCGAAAGCTTGCCTTTAAAATCTTTGCCGACCGCGTCCGCAAGGAGGGAACTATCGTCCCTTTCATGGCGTACGATCACGTTCTGCAAGATGGTATATGCGACGGCGGAACAAAGCAGCACAATGCCATAAACGGCGGTTGGCAGCGGTGCGAAATGATTTTCGCCCATCCAGCCTGTTACGAACGGAACCAGCGACAACCAGAAGAGAAGATGCAGGTTTGCCCAAAGAACATTTCCGTTAACGTGCCGCGTCGCCTGGAGCATGTGATGGTGATTGTTCCAATAAATGCCAAGATAAATAAAACTCAGAACGTAGGAAAGGAAAACCGGCAGCAGCGGTTTGAGAACTTCAGGATCGGTGCCGTGCGGTACTTTGAGTTCGAGCACCATGATCGTCATTATGATCGCGATGACCGCATCGCTGAAAGCTTCGAGGCGCGTTTTGTTCATAGCGTTCCGGTTTGTTCAGGCAGCGACATTCGGATCAGCCCGTCGAATTGAATGTTAAAGGCGACGCCTTTCACCGGCACCGACATTTCTTCTTCGGTCGTGCCGTTCGAGTTTGCTATCCCCACGCTCGCAAAATAACACGAGGCCCCATGTGCGGCGGCGTGGTTGACCAGCGTATTAAAGGCTTCCTGGCCTTCGTCGAATCTTCCCCGGCCGGGATAGACGCCGGTACGCACCACGAAGAAACCCAGCTCCCCATCTTTTTGCCCGACGATCTGCGGTTCGGTCGAAAGATCGGCTTCGACATCGGCTGACTGGATGCTCCAGCCGTCTTTTTCGAGTTGCTTGAATACGATCTCAATGCCGAACGCATGAATGTCGATAGGGCTCATTAACTCTTGCTCTGCCATCGGTTCCATCGTACCGACCGAGGAGTCGTTCGGCAAATATGTCGACCCTCGAAAAGTCGGTAATTCTTTTTTTCTTTTCCTTTTATCCTTCTTATTCCTCTCGTTCCGTGGTCCTCTTTTTAATGCTGATGGAGAGGAAATAATGAAAGAAAGTAAAAATCTCCGGGCAACGCAAATTAGGACCGCACCCCACCGATCCGATGTAGATGATATATTAACTTAATGAGCTTCAGAGCCGCGGGCGAACCGCATCACGTCGTCGATATATCAGCCATCCGCGCCGCCCATAAACTGGTCGCCCCACATGTCCGACGGACGCATCTTGAAAAAAGCGAATCGCTGAGTCTCGATCTTGGCACGAACGTTTTTGTGAAGTATGAGCTTTTTCAGAAGACGGGTGCCTTCAAAGTGCGCGGGGCTTTCAACAAACTCCTCAACATGTCGGACGACGAGCGGACACGTGGAGTAGTGGCCGTAAGCGGCGGCAATCATGCACAGGCCGTGGCCTATGCTTCGGGAATGCTTGGCGTCGACGCGGTGATAGTTATGCCGGAGAATACGCCGCAGGTATATCTCGATGCGACCCGCGGTTACGGGGCGACGCTCGATCTTCAGCCGACTATCGCGGATGCGTTTCAGAAAATGGCCGAGTACGAATCCAACGGTCGCGTTATGCTGCATCCGTTCGACGATCCGCTGATCATTGCCGGACAGGGAACGGTGGGACTTGAGATCATCGAAGACGTGCCCGATGCGACCGATGTCATTATAAGTATCGGCGGCGGCGGTCTGGCCGGCGGATCGGCAATAGCGTTGAAGGCGGCCGATCCGAACATACGTGTTTGGGGCGTCGAGACGGAAGGTGCGAATGCAATGAGCGTGGCCCTGGAAGCAGGCGAGCCGGTCACGCTCGCCGCGATAACCTCGATTGCCAAAACCCTGGGCGCTCCGTTCGTTACCGAGTCGACGCTGGCGATTGCCCGCGATCTACTTGAGAGCGTCACCCTCGTGCCGGATACCGAGGCGGTCACGGCAATGAAGTTTATTCTCGAAAGGCTGAAAGTTATTACCGAACCGGCCGCGGCGTGTACGCTCGCCGCCGCTCGCCGGTTAAAACACAATTTCGGACCGGACAGCAAAGTGGTGCTTGTGTTCTGCGGCGGCAACACAGGAGTGGACGACCTTTGCGGTTATGTCCGCGACTTCAGCTAATAATTCTTAAAACGTTACGGCGTCATAAACCCAAGATTCGAGCTGCTGAAATTAGCCAGATTCGGAAAGATGGCGGGCATGTCCGCATCGGCCAATCCGAACCAGCGGCCGAGCGTCGCGGCGTACTGATCGACGCTGGTCGTCGGCAGCCATCGGCCGCGGCCTCCGCTCGTGTCGACGTCATCGGGCCCGCCGAGCGTCAAGGTCGGCAGGTAGTTGCCTGATCCATCCGTCCGCAAGCTGCCGTAAATATTTCCACCGATAACCGAGCCGCCGAGTACGAGCATGTGATTGCCCCAAGCGTGATCGGACCCGACGCCCGATCCGGAACCGGCCGGGTTCATCGTCCGTCCGAAATCGGATAAAGTGAACTGCGTAACTTTGTCCTGAATACCCTGAGCACCCATTTCATCATAAAAAGCGCGCATCGCCTGACTCAATTGAGAAAGAAGGGCAGGTTGACCGGCCTGAGCATTCGTCTGATTTTGGTGCGTGTCGAAGCCGCCGAGTTCGACGAAAAACACCTGTCGGTTTACGTTTAGATCGGTGCGCTTCTTTATCATCCGGGCAACTTGTTTAAGCTGCTGTCCGAGATCGGTGTTCGGAAAGACGGCGGTAACCTCCTGGAACGAACTGAGGGCCGTGCTGGCGCTTTGGGCCTGATCCATTATGTGGCTCGTGGCCCGAACAAGTTCCGAATCGAGATCCACTGTTCGCAGTTCGGCCAAAGCTGTCGTTCGAGCGGCCGAAAAGGGATCGGTGCAGCAGGTCGAATAAGTTACGAGCACTTCATTCAGAGGTGTCGAAGCATCGTTAATGGCCAGCGGCGTCGTACTTTGACCCAGGGTAAAGAGCTGTGTTCCTCCGATGGACGTGATCATCGGTACACGGCCGGTCGGGTTGTTCGCGGCGTTGGTACGGTCGGCGATGCGTCCGCCCCAACCGATCGGGTTGGGTGAATCGGCACGGGACGATTGCTGCTGCTGGACCTGATCGGAGTGCGAGAAAAGCTGATAAGGCCGCCACGATGGGTTTTGCTGGTACGTTGTCTTAGAGAGTGGCCGCGTCAGGTTGCCGGTGTTGACGACCGCCGCCAGCCGGCCCTGGGCCCACAGCGGATGAATACCGGCATTACCGCCCGACACGTTGCCGAGGCTCGGATTAAGCCCGTAAGCAAGATTGCTCAGGCGAGGGACCGTGATCGGCAACAACTGATTTTGCGCGATCGCCAGGCCCTGTGCCGCGCGTGCCGAAGAGTAGGCCGCATAGTTGCTTATCGTTGCGTCCGAATGATTAGGAACGATGAGGTTGTTACCATCATTGCCGCCGCTCAGAAGAATGCAGACCAAGGCGCGGTAGTCGGATGGAGGAGCCGCCGAGGAATTCTCAGGCGCCTGGGCCATTGCACTCATCAACCCGAAGTGCCGGGCCTGCGTTGCCAGGGCCATCATACTCAAGGCACAACCTGATTTTCTGATAAAGTCTCTTCTATTGTCTTTCATGGTTACCTCTGTATCTGGTACTGTGACGAACTTGCTACCAGGAATAGCGCCTGCCGGGCCTTGTCTGCCGCCGGAACACTGAAATTGATCGCCGTACGGATCTTTGTCTTCATCGCATCGGACATCGTGCCGTGCATCATCTTGGTGTTTAACCCTTCGATCAAAGCATTTCCGGTCGTATCGGCCGAAGCAAGAGCAGTGATCTCGGATATGTCGAGCGACGTGCCGCACGGTACGTACGGGTAAGGATTGGACGCTGTAGCCGATTCGAGCCACATTCCCTGGCCCATCGTAAAATAGAGGATGCTGTTGTTCTTTGAGAACGACGACCCGGTGTTTTGCATTGCGAACTCCGGCCCGAGTATGTCCGTGCCGGGTACGACGTAATCAGGCGGATAATAATTGAACACCGTAGGCGGCGCCCAGACGTCCTGTCCCATGTCACCCATTATCCAATGAAAAATTCCGTCGCTTTGTCCCTGGCATGAGGCGGGCGGCGTGGTCGGGCCGGAGCTGGAATGAGTTCCGGCTCTTACGTTGTATGTCCTCAGCAGGTTTGTCACGTATTGCAGCGGTTCGCGCATCTTTCCATAGGTGGGATCGGTTTTCCGGCTGCCCCTTGCCTCGGGATCGAGAAGCACTGCCTTGATCAACGCTTTCATATCGCCGCGGACGCCGGCACCATTGTCATTGAATGCGGCGGCCACCCGCGAAACATAAGCCGGGCTCGGGTCGCTGGTCACGAAGTGCTGGATAAACCGCTGTGCGACGAAGGGCCCGAGGTTCGGATGATAGAAGATGTTATCGAGCGTCCTGTTTAAGGAGTCATTTGCATACGCGATTCGGTTCGTGTCGTTTGTGCAATTTGCGCAGGCCGCGATCGTCTGATTCGGAGCACCCGCATAATTAAACAGTGTCTTTGCGGTCTGGTCATGGTTGCCCGGAGTCAGCAATATCATCGGGTCGATGAAATTCGGTGCACCGACCGCAATGTTGGCACAGGCCGGATTCGCGGCACTGCTGCACTGGCTCCACCCGGTAAAGACCTTTGTGAACTGGTCGATCTTCGCCTGATCGTAGGTTGGGATACGGTTGTTTTGTCCATCGAGCTGATATGTCCCGTCCTGGTTCAACATATACAGACCAACGGTGAACAGTTGAAGCAGCTCGCGCGGATAATTCTCGTTCGGATTCTGCCGCGTGCTGCGGACCATGTCGAGATATTCGCCCATTGCCGGACTCAAGGTCATTTCACGCATCAGGTCGCGGTAATTGCCGAAGGCGTTGCGGTCGAGAATCTCTGTATACTCCTGCATCCAACGGTTCTGGTAGACGGTTCGCGCCGACACGACCCAGATCTGATGCAATGCCCATGAGACGCGGCGGCGAAGCTGGTCGTCGCCATAAAGGGCTTCGCGGATCATCCATTTCTGGTTGTCATAGATCCAATAATGATTGCGGTGACACAGATCTACGTCAGGGTTGGTACCGTACGGCCCGCCGCAGCCGACCGTATCGTCGAACGGCTTTTGGGCGAAGTTCGAATAGGGAATGGTCGGATAAGCTTTGAAGAACTGGTCCTCGATCCAACGCTTTAACCCAAGCTGACGCAGGCGGAAATCGAGCGCGCTATTCGATCCGAACGTGGCCTGTTCCATAAAGCGGATGCGGTCGCCGCCGGTTGTGAAGCGCTGGGCGATCACAGGCTGACGGACCGGCGCCGGTGACGGCACGAGGCCATCGGGATCGGGCACGGGCAAGCGGCCGGATGTAAGCCTCAGCCGGTTGCTCGTATTGCCGCGCCATGAAACGCGTATCGCAAGTCCGCCTTTTGCCGGGGCCGGCTGGCCGTTATAGCCGTTCGCATCGGCTACGCGAAGCGTAAGAGCGTAAATCCCGACCCGCTTTGGCAGGCGCTGAAGATCTTCGACGATCAAGCGGTACTGTTTGCCGTCAGGTGCCGAGGCGAAAACACGGAATGCGTTCGCACCTTCGCCGTCCATCGGGCCGATGTTGGTAACGAACACCACGATTCGCGAACCGGCCTGGACCGAGGCCGTGCTTGAAGTCGGCAGGCCGCCCGGCCAGTTTTCGGCATTCACCGCCAAAGCCCTGGCCGATCCTGCTTCACTGATAAGCACCGGCTCGGGCGATTCGAACTCTTCCTGAGCGGCCGCGCCGACGCTCGTCAGCAATAACGACAAAAAAACGGCAATATACTTCCGGCAAAACAGCCCGAAAACAACGCCGGATACAGATTGTTCCATATTCTTTCCTCTTCGGATAATCGAACGAAGATGACAAACAAGAGGGTTCTAGCTTCGGAAATCTCGGCAAAAAATCTGCGTGGGTCGGCCAGGTCCTATTCCCAGGGATGGATGGACCATTTTCACGAA
>JABFSB010000042.1 GCA_013140875.1 Acidobacteriota bacterium | reverse complement strand
CTTTTAAAAAGATCGATAATCTCGATCCGGGCAATCCGCTAAAACTGGTACTTGTCGGCGACTACAAAGATGACCCGTTTTTCTCAGCCTATCCGCAGCTCAAATCCCAAGCATCGAATCTTGAATTGAACGAAAAAGTCGTGTTCACGGGATACATTCCGGATGAAGACCTGGCTTACCTTTACAACGCTGCCACGCTTCTCGTCTTTCCATCGCTGGAGGAAGGATTCGGTCTGCCTGCGATCGAAGCGATGGCATGCGGGACACCGGTTGCCGCTAGTTCTACGGGTTCGCTTCCAGAGGTTCTCGGACCGGTCGGCCGCTACTTCGATCCAACGAGAGTAGAAGATATGGTATCCGTGATTCAGGAACTTCTCTTGGACGAACCCATTAGAAAAAAAATGAAAGCTGACGGTCTGGAGCGATCGGAGGGCTTTAGATGGAAGCGGGCTGCCGAAGATACGCTTTCGATCTTTGAAGAGTTAAGCGGAAATTGATCCGTTGTCGATGAAACAAACCCTAAAATTTTGCATGGTGTCGACGTTCTATCCGCCGTACAGCTTCGGCGGCGACGGCATGCACATCTATCGGTTGTCGAATGAACTCGCTCGCCGCGGACACTGGGTAGATGTCTTCTACTGCGAAGATTCATTTTTGCTGATGAACGGCGGCCGTCCGACTGCCGAATTTCCGAATCACGAACGCGTTAGACTGCGTCCGTTGAAAAGCGGAGTCGGCATGCTTTCTCCGCTGATTACGCAACAAACCGGCATTCCCTTTTTCAAGGGTGAGTTAAAGAAGGCGCTCGAAGAAGATAGGTATGATGTTGTCCACTACAACAACATGTCACTTATCGGAATTAAGGCGTTAAGCTATGGTTCGGCAATTAAGCTTTACACAGTACACGAGCACTGGCTTGTATGCCCAATGCATGTGTTGTGGAAATTCAATCGCGAGGTTTGTACCACGAAAAGTTGTTTTCGCTGCCAGATCGGAGGTAAACGCCCGCCCCAAATGTGGCGCAAGACGAGCCTGATGAAGCGAATGCTGAAACACGTCGATTGCTTCCTTTCCCCAAGCCGGTTCACGCTGCAAAAACATCTCGAAATGGGATTGGATATTCCTATCAGACATCTTCCGCATTTCTTGTCGAAACCGCCCGAATCTACCGGTGTTTCGATGCGGCATAGGGAATTGCGGCCGTATTTCCTATTTGTCGGCCGACTTGAATACATAAAAGGCGTTCACAATTTGATCGAGGCATTCAAGAAGCACGCCGGACACGACCTTCTTATCGTGGGTGACGGAACATATCGTGAAACTCTCGAAGCGCAGGCCAAAGATTTTCCTAACATCAGGTTTCTTGGAAAGCTGAGTCAGGATAACCTTGCTGATTTTTATCCGTCCGCACTTGCAGTAATCGTTCCGTCAATTTGCTTCGAAACCTTCGGAATCATATTGATCGAAGCCTTTTCGTACAAGACGCCCGTGATCGCAAACGATCTTGGCGCATTGCCGGAGATTGTCAATGACAGCAACGGCGGGTTTGTGTACAGGACCGAGGATGAGTTGTTGGCTGCAATTCAGAAGATTGCGGCGAATCCGGCGCTGCGGAATGAACTAGGAGAGAACGGACACCAGGCTTATTTGAAATACTGGACGGAAGAGCCTCACGTGAGACAGTATCTTGATCTGATTCGATCGATCGATGGGCGTCGAGAAAAGAAATTAAAGGCGGTTCGCGGGGAACACGCGTTTCAATGACCGCATACTAAATTCTAGCGGACCCTGCTCAATTCGACTTCGCTAAATTGGATGAGTAAGGAGAATGACAATTTGAATTCGCGCCGAAACGGGGCGTCGGAAAATTTGAAAATTCCGATTCTAACCTATCATTCGATCGACAACAGCGGTTCAGTAATCTCCACCGCCCCGGATATTTTTCGAAGGCAAATGAGGTATCTGAGTGAGGCGGGTTTTGACGCGGTCCCATTGCGGGAACTTGCCGCAATGCTTAAAAGTAAAACAGATTTGCCGAGCAAGACCGTTGTTCTGACTTTCGACGATGGCTTTCGGAATTTTTATTCGGACGCTTTTCCAGTACTCAGCGAATACGATTTCAGGGCGACCGTTTTTCTCGTTACTGATTTTTGTAACAAGCGAAACGACTGGTCGGGAAATCCACCGGATCTTCCTCGAAGTAAACTGCTTTCGTGGGACGAGGTCCGAGAACTTAATACATACGGCATTGAATTCGGCTCACATACGAAAACACATCCGGATTTAACCAAACTTACGGCTGCCGAAATAGGAGTCGAAGTTGTCGAATCAAAAGCCGCGATAGAGGATGCTTTGGGTCGAGAGACAACGACCTTTGCGTATCCGTTCGGTCGACACGACGCGGCGATCAGGCAAATTGCCGTGGCAAACTTTGAAGCGGCCTGCTCAACAGATCTTGGGAAAGTGACGCCCCGAAGCGATTTTTCATTGCTTAACAGGATCGACTCGTATTACCTTTCAAACCAACGGCTTTTTGAAATGATTGAGTCCGCGATATTCGAAAATTATATGAGCTTCCGCCAGGTCATGCGGAACGTAAAATCTTTACTAAACCCGGTCTAATTGCAAGAACAAACAAGTAAGGGAAACACAACCTCATGAACATCGTTTCACGAATCACGCGGCATACAAAACTTTCGATGAAGGCGGCGAATCCCGGAACACGGCAGACGCCGCCGTTTATGATCGTTTTTATCAATTCGATCTGCAACCTGACATGCGAGCACTGCTTCTACTGGAAGGAATTAAACCAGCGCAACGACTTGACGTTCGAAGAATTCGAGAAGCTTTCGCTCGAACTTGGAGATTTTGAGAATCTTAATCTCTCAGGTGGCGAGCCGTTTATTCGGCCGGAATTTGCCGAGATCTGTGAGCTTTTTATCAAAAACAATAATGTCAAGAATATCTACGTTCCTACCAATGGGTATTTTACTGACCGCACTGAAAAAGCGCTTCGCAAATTGATGAAGAACGACACTCTCGAGTTATTCACTTGCGAGATCTCTTTGGACGGAATGCCGGAATATCACAACCGTTTTCGTGGAAACCCGCAATCCTTCAAAAAGGCCATGAGGACCTATGAAATGCTTGCAAAACTGAACGAGGAGGATCCGCGGTTTCGAATTCATTCAAACACCGTGGCGATGAGCGAGAACATGGACGAAATATGGCAGCTGACTGAATATCTGCATGATAATTGTCCAAAAATAGAGCACCACAACCTTGCGATCATTCGCGGCGATCGTAAGAACCCGTCCTTGCAGGGCCCGCAGTTACAAAAATATAAAGAGCTCTATCGACACATCACCGAAGTATGGAGCGATCGCGAAAAGCACCGCTTTGGCGGGAGCGTCGAGCCGATGCTGCAATGGGCAAAAGTGAAGACCATCGAAACCGAATCACAGTATATCCCGTGTAAAGCCGGCGTTCTCACCGGCGTCGTGTATGCAAATGGCGATGTTAGCGTATGCGAACAGCACTTTCCGATAGGTAATCTGCGAAACAACGCTTTCTTTGAGATTTGGGATTCGGAAGGGGCTCAGAAGCTTCGCGAACAGATCCGCGCGAAGAAATGCTACTGTACCAATGAAGTCTTTATGTGGTCCAGCATTGTATTTCAGCCGGTTCAGTTAACCCGCGCTTTGATCGGCGCCAAGAAGGAAAAGATGACGCTTAGATCTCCTGCAACTGCTCCGGTTTAATTGCTTTCGATGCGGAGTAAACTGCTTCCCGTATTTACTTTCACAAAAACTCCGGGGTCCTCCTCCTGATACCCATCAGGAAAATTTACAAATCCATCTAAGACCAGATGTCAGGCAATAGTCCCTTTATAACCGTTATCGTACCTGTTTATAACGGCCATGACTACTTACACCAGTGCCTTGATGCCATTTTTGCATCGAGCTACGGATCGTTCGAAATGATCGTGGTCGACGATTGTTCCACCGATGACAGCGCGGAGATAGGCCGTAGCAAGGGATCTCGCATTCTTTCGACAGCCAAGCAATCGGGTCCCGCCGCAGCCCGCAATCTCGCTGCCGAAACAGCAGAAGGTGAAATCCTGATGTTTGTTGACGCCGATGTTGTCGTCAAACCTGAGACGATAGGCAAGGTTGCCGAGCGTTTCGAAAGACAGCCAGAAATTTCCGCGCTTTTCGGCTCGTATGACGATGAGCCGGCTGAGAAAAATTTCCTATCGCAATACAAAAATCTCCAGCACCATTTTGTCCATCAGAATTCGAGCAGCAAAGCGTCCACGTTCTGGTCGGGACTCGGTGCAGTGAGGCGAGAGGTTTTTGTCGAACAAGGAGGTTTTGACTGCCGGAAATTTTCCGTGCCTTCCATCGAAGACATCGATCTCGGCTTTCGAATGAGCAAAGCCGGACGCCAAATCATTCTGGACCGGAGCATCCAGGCGAAGCACCTTAAGAAGTGGAAGATCATACCGCATTTGCGGACGGAGATTTTCCTGCGCGCTCTTCCCTGGTCCCGGCTGATCCATGAGAATCAGGGAATGATAAACGACATGAACTTGAAAACCGCCGACCGCGCCAGCGCGGTACTTGTCGGCCTGTTGCTAGTCACCTTTCCAGTGGTGTTCTGGCAACCGGCGGCGAGTTTTTTGATCGTTTTATTTTTGCTCGTTATCGCATTCCTGAATCGTAGGATCCTTCGCTTTTTTGCGGAAAAGAGAGGGATCGTATTTGCCGCTATGGCTTTCCCGTGGCAGCTTCTGTATTTCTTTTACAGCGCCGTAACATTTGTCGTCGCCTGGTTAATGTACGCGTTGCCCAAAACACTCGGATTCGGAAGAAAGGAGGCCGCCGGAAGCCATGGCAATCAGTTCTAAGCCATTAGCTTATTTGCAGTTATGAACGAACGCATGACAATCCTTCTCTTGTTTTTGGCGGGGTTGAGCTTTCGACTCTTGCATTGCCTTCTCTTTGCGAACGACATCATTCCTGGTTCGGATCAAATGCAGGAGATCATGCTTGGGCGGAAATTCGCGTCAGGGGATTTTTACGGCGTCCTCGACACCTATTGGGCGCCGGTATATCCGATACTGATAGGGATTGTTTCTGCGTTCATTGACTCTCCAGTCATTCCCGCAGTAATCGTTTCGATCATCGCCGGCAGCCTTGTCGTCCCGCTTACGTATGTGCTTGTCCGCCAATCGTACGGCCGGCCGGAAGCTACGGTCGCTTCGGTCATCGCGGTGTTCTTTGCCCACTTGATCAACTCGGTTGTAATGGTCGGCTCCGAAAACGTTTACATGGTCTTGATACTCGGTTTTCTGATCGTTGCCTGGAAGGCCCTGAGAGACAATTCCATTGGCCTGCACCTAGCGACTGGAATTATCCTGGGGCTCGCGTACCTCACTCGCCCGGAAGCCATCGGTTATCCAATCTACTTTGTTGTGGTAGTGCTCATCTATAATTTTTGGCTGAAAAGGCCATTTCTCCGGAGCTCGCTGCCGCAAGCAGCAGCATTGCTGCTCGGGTTTTTCCTTTTTGCAACACCTTACATTCTCTATTTGCGCGGCGAAACCGGTAGATGGACTGTAAGCGGAAAGACGGAGATCAACGCTCTCCTGGCGAAGGTAGTCGACAGTCCGGAAATGGAAAACGTCGAGCCGAGTTCTTTACAAATGCCTGTCCGCGTGTTCTTAAAATATTTTTTACTTAATCTGGTTGAAGTTAACAAGATTATTCCAATAATGTTTCCACCGTTGCTGTTTTTACTTGTCGGCCTTGGACTCTTTCGCTATGCCTGGGACGCGAAACGATTCGAACGCGAATTTTTTTCGCTGTTTTTCTGTCTTGTAACAGTTGTGGGTTACGCTGCTGCTGTCGCCCAACTGCGGTATTTTTTGATTCTACTGCCAATACTTTTCGGATGGACTGCTCGCGGAATCGTTAATTTCGCAAAATGGATTCACGATTCCACACGCGAACAGGTGGGACCCAGAGCAACTACGCTTTTGAGCCCGACTTCCCTAGTCGTACTATCGATTACTGCCGTTTACCTGTACTTACTTCCTTTAAATTTTTACATGCGCTCGACCGAGCGTTCGTGGGAAATAAGCGGATACGAAGAGCGCAATGCTGGGCTATGGCTTAAGCAGAATACTAAACCCGATTCGCTAGTATTTTCTGCAAGTAGGCGACCTATTTTCTACGCTGAAACTAAACAATTAGCACCCGCAACAACGGATATCGGGGAAATTTTGACGGCGATCAAAGAACAAAATGTTGATTACATTGTGACGAGCGAAAGATCTCTGAAAAGAAACCCATTCTTAAGAGAACTGCCCGAGATCGTTAAAAACGACCCTGGATTTGAACGAGTCTATGAATACAATGAGACGCCTGGTTACCAGATCGTAATCTATAAATCGAAATAGTCTACTTTTTGCTTTAATGCGGATCGAAAAATCGCTCTTTTAGATTCATTCATTCTAATTTCGACGTGCATCGGACTAATGAGCAAATAAGTTTAAAAATACAGTCGCGTGCTGACAGCGAAAGCCTGGGTCGCGGTGGCCGACGCATTTTGGCTATCCTGAACGGTAAGCGTAAAACTTTTAGTTCCTTTCAAGCGTGCACGGCCGCGAATTGCCCCGTTTACCGTATCGAGCCACAGGCCCGCAGGCAGACTCCCTGAAGAAACCGACCAGACGTAACTGCCCGATCCTCCTGAGGCTTGCAGCGTCTGGTTGTACGGTCGCATGCAGACTGCGTTCGGCAGACTTGATGTCGTTATCTGCATTGGTGCGGCGGAATTTGCCAAATAGTTAATGTCGTAAACGGTGCCGACGCCCGCTCCTGAGAACGTGATCGTCACGTTTTGCCCGCTCGCGATCGTCACGTTTCCCTCGCATGAATTGTAAGTTGTTGGAGCAGAATTGCCATCCCCGATTGTGCGGCAGCGGTTATATGTTCCGGCAGGTAAACCTGAAACCGTTACGGTCCCCGAGGTCAATGCACGGATCGGTACCACGTATTTTCCGTTCGGATTCACGAACGGGACTCCGCGAAAATTGCTGCTGCTATTGGTAACGCTCTTCATCACGGCGTTTTGCCTGATGTACTTCATGTAGTGCTCGGCGTACTTCGCGTGATTCG
>JABFSB010000112.1 GCA_013140875.1 Acidobacteriota bacterium | reverse complement strand
AAGCAAGATTTTTGCCGGCCGGCCCGACCGTTGCGGACCAGATGGCCAACGCCGCCTTTTTCCTGGGTTTGATGATGGCCTTGCCAGCGGAATACGGCGACGTTACCGAAAGGATGTCTTTCGACGATGCGAAGCAGAATTTCTTCAGCACGGCGCGGTTCGGTCTGAAATCGCAGATTGTTTGGCTTGACGGAGAAAGTCGGCCGGCAAAGCATTTGATCCTTGACGAACTGTTGCCGCGGGCCGAAGTAGGTTTGAAGATGGCCGGGATCGAGCCAAACGATACCGAGCGCTACCTTGGAATCCTGAGGGACCGTGTTACACGGGAAACCACCGGATCGAAATGGATGCTCGATTCGCTTGCCGGTATGGACAAGCGTGCCAAACAAAACGTGCGGATGCGAACCCTTACGGCCGCGATGAAAGCCAATCAGGAAAAAGGCGAACCGGTTCACCTTTGGCCGTTAGCTGAAATTCCCGGAAAGTCGGATTGGATCGATAATTACAAAACTGTCGAGCAGTTCATGGCAACAGATCTATTTACCGTGCGACCGGAGGACGTGATCGATCTCGCGGCAAATTTTATGCATTGGAGGCACGTCCGGCATGTTCCGGTAGAGGATAAAGATGGTGGGTTGGTCGGCGTTATCTCACACCGCGATTTACTGGAGCTTTTTGCTGTGGGCACGACGAACAGCAGGTCGGAGATCATTGTCCGCGATGTGATGAAACAAAATCTGATTACGATAACGCCGGAAACGCCGACGCTTGAAGCTCTTCAAACGATGCGTGAAAGGAATATTGGATGTTTGCCTGTGATCAGCGCCGGGAAACTGGTGGGACTGATAACCGCGTACGATTTTCTGACCGTCTCTGCGCGATTGTTTGAGGAACGATTAAAGGATCTTATTTGAATAACGAGGTAACAGTATGAATACGGCAGCAAGACAACATAATTGGGCGAGCTTCCTTAAGTTCTACACCAAGCAAAATCGGGGACGGCCAACGCGGCTAGGGTTATTCGAGCACCAGTCGGACGGTTTCAACGATTATTGGCTCGAGGCGGGTTTGCGATTCGAAGGTATCGATGTCGATACCCGCAGCGAAACGCCGAACATTGAAATCGTATTGGAGAACTATGAGCACACCGTCGCGGGCGTGAAAGAGCTGAAAGCAAATTTCAGTACGGATGATAACGAAGGGCTGGATATAGTCGACAGCGAAGGCAACACGACGCTTCTGCGTTTTGAGAAATGAAACTGTAAGGATTTAACGAAAATGCGGCCGCGGAAGGGTTCGTAGCGCGGGTACGGCTTTTTTACGAACTCAGCTCCGCTGACAGCGTTTGTTCCGTTTCGCCCGCCGCCAGATTTAAGGCATAAAGCATTTCCGACAGTGGAATTCGCGCGATGCGGGCGGCCTGCTCGACTGAGACGGAACCAATCGTCGAGCGGAGCGGATGAGGAGTTTGAAGCCAGCCGAGTTCCGGGACAAGCCAGGAAAGGGTCTTCAGCATTTTTTCTTCGTCTATTGCCAACACCGCGTTGATTTCCATATCGCCCGTGATTTTCATATCCGTTGATTCCTTACTTCTTTTGCGCAAATTAGGTGCCACGCAGGATAGATTTCCGCATGCAAAACCTACAGCAAAGAGCGGCGGTTGGAACGTTCGACAACAGCCGATTCTTCTTTATCCTGTGGAATTTTCCGCGGTCGACCAAACTTTCTCGCGATTTTTCGAAAGTCGGGCACTAGCCGGCCTCGGCGATTTGCCTGAAAACGCCGGTTAGATCTACAAAGAAGCGCTTGTCTTTCGGGTTAACGATGCGGAACGAAGCTTGCACCGGGAATGTGAGGTGGACTTTTTTGAAAGATGCGACGTTGCCGTCAATGGGATTGATGGGACGGATTGACGGAAGAAAGATGAAGATACTGATTGCAACTGATGGCTCGAGTTCCAGCGAAGCGGCTGTGGGACTGCTTTGCCTGATAGTTACAAAGGCAAGGAATACTTTCATCAAAGTTATTTCTGTTTATGAGCCTCCAATAATGGCTGTGGCGGCACCTTATGCAGCTCCCGCCGCACACAGTCCTGCACTTGAGAAAGAAATGAAAGAGTTTGCCGAGAATGCGGTTTCGCGGGCAAAGTCGACGCTCAACGAGCGGCTTCCCGATCTAAATGCCAATCTGACCGCGGAAGTTCTATCTGGTTCGCCCGCCCAACAGATCGTCCGGCAAGCTGAAGCATGGGAGGCCGATTTAGTGGTTGTCGGTTCGCACGGTTACGGTTTATTGGAGCGGGTATTCCTCGGATCGGTCTCGGACCATGTAGCAAATCACGCTCCGTGCTCAGTCCTGATTGTTCGACCCCGCAGCAGTTTCAGCTAACAAAATAACAGGAGAGTGACAGCGATGAAAGTACTACTAGCCACGGAAGGCTCCGATTTTAGCAAGGCAGCTGTCGAGAAGTGCTGCAAGTTGTTTGCGGAATCAGAGAATACTGAAATCAGGATCGTTTCGGCCGTCGAACCTACTATCCCGCCGACCGAGCCATTCGCCGTTTCCGCTGAGTACATTCAAGAGATCGATGCCGCATCGCGAAAGCAAGCGGCCGCGGTTTTGTCGAAAACAGAAGAGGACATCCGCAGGCGTTTTCCGTCGTTTGAATTGACGACCCACGTGTTATCCGGTTCGCCGGCGCGTGCGATCGTCGAAGAAGCCGAAAAGTGGGGTGCCGATGTAATAGTCGTCGGCTCGCACGGTTACGGATTTTGGCGGCGGGCGTGGCTTGGCTCGGTTTCCAACGCCGTTGCCCATCACGCGCCCTGTTCCGTTCTGATCGTGCGAAATGAGGCCATTTAAATCTTGAAGGAAGGCTGTTATGGCGAAAATACTTATATTGGGCGGCGGATTTGCCGGATTAATTGCCGCAAAGCGTCTCGCTTTATCGCTCGATAAATCGCATGAGGTGACACTGGTTTCGCCGAATACAAATTTCACGTTCTATCCCGCATTGGTGCATCTCGCATTCGGCGAATGCACGGTGGACGATATTTCGTTCGACCTCGCTGCTTCATTAAAAGAGTTAGGCGTGCGGTTTGTTCGCGGAGAGGTAATAAGAATCAACCCCGCTAGACGCAAGGTCGAAATCGCCGGAAACGATTTCGACGGCGAGCTCGGCTACGACTATCTGGTACTGGCGATGGGGCGGAGACTAGCGACCGAGAAAGTGCCCGGCTTTTTCGAACATGCCCAACACCTCCTCGGAGTAAAAGCGGCGTTGAAGTTCGGCGAATTAGTAAGCGCGTTTCGCGACGGAAAGATAGTTGTCGGAATGTGTCCGGACGGCCGTTTGCCCGTGCCCGTTTGCGAAACCGCCTTTGCGTTGGCCCGAAAATTTGAGACCGAAATGAACAATGGCAAAATTCGGGTTTCGGTTATCTTTCCCGGATCGCTCGCGGATGCTTTCGGTGGGGCAAATCTGCATAAAGAACTGGAGTCCGCGTTCGAGCGCCACAACATCAGCGTTCATTACGACGTTCCGATCAGTGAAATTTCATTTAATGAGGTCCTATCGTCGAAAAAGCACAAGATAGAATGCGATCTCCTGATGCTTGTACCGCCGTTTCGCGGGCAAGGTATGCTCCGCGGCTTAGGAATCACCGATGGCGAAGATTTTGTGAGAGTCGATGGCCTAATGCGCGTTCACGGTCTTGAACGAACTTACGCAATCGGAGATATTGTCGCGTTTTCCGGCCCGAAGTTCGCTCACATGGCCGTGGGCCAGGCTGAAGTTGCGGCGGAGAACATCTTCGCCGAGATCAGCGGTGAAAAACCTTGTACAGAGTATTATCACGAGATAGCGGCCATTATTGACGCAGGCGGTCCGGACTCGATCTATCTGCACTACGGCGTCTGGGATGATTCGCTGTACCAGTTAAAAAAAGGAAGGTTCTGGAGTTGGGCCAAGGATTCCCACGATGCTTTTTGGCGGATGAGAAACAAGTAATATTCGAAAGCAATGGGAATGCCCGGCCACGACAGCGGGGCCGATAGCCTTTAGATATTTGCCTTTTGACGAGAAACAAGAACAAGTCACTGTCCAAGTTCCTTTAACACCCATCCCGCCAGGAAAGCGAGGAATGCCGCAATTCCACCGATAACAAAAGTCAAGAACCCCGATCGCCACCAGGGAACTGTAGACCACCGGGCTTTTGCCGACCCGATTAGAAAGAAAACGAGGCCGGTCAGTAAAGCCGAGGTCAAAAAGTTGTCTCCAGATCCGAACACGAACGGCAGGAGCGGGACCGAGCCGCAAATTACAAATGCTACGAATGTGCTGAGGGCTGCATACCATTCTGACCGAACCTTGCGCGGCAGGCCGTATTCCTCGGTCAACATTGCTTGTATCCATCTTTCACGGTCGGCGGTAACGATTGCGACGATAGTTTCGAGATCCGTCCCGCTGAATCCCTTGGCCGCATAAATTTGACGAATTTCCTCGCGTTCGCCGTCCGGGTAGGTGTCGATATGCCTCGCCTCCAACCGTGCAATTCGGTCGTGATCATCGCGTTCGGCCCGCGTACCTAGAAAATTCGATGCCGCCATCGAAAAGCCGTCCGCGATCAGATTCGCAACGCCCAGAATCAACACGATTTGCGGGGAAAGACTAGCTCCGATGGTTCCCGCGACGACGGCAAACGTAGTAACCGAACCGTCGATGCCGCCATAGACAAAGTCGCGAAGGTAGTTGTGCTTTGTGCCGAGAGCCAATCTTTCCGAGATCGCTTCAGGAGTGTGTTCGTGTTCGAGGATCTGCCTGGCTCTCTCTGCTTTCATAGGAAAAAACGAGGATTTAGACCTCATCATACATCTTTGCCAAAGTAAGGGGGGAGAGCAGCATCACCAATAAACCCAAAGGCATAAGACCTCCTGAGACAAGGTCGTAATCGGACGCTATTCGCTCCCAGGAAAGATTCATCACCATACGACCGAGGACGATCTCAACGATCACGGTCAACGCGACCCAAATTACGCCCACGCAAATAAAATCGATGACCTGTGAACCTTTCAGCCAGCGAACAAATATGAATGTGATTGCTACGACCAAGGCCGCACCGACAAGTGTCGAAACTTGCCGCGCCGGAAAATCTCCAACGACCGGCTCAAGAATCATCGTGCGGGCAATACCGTGCAGCGATTCCACAAAAATAATAACGAGCCACACTACTACTCCTCTTTTCAGAACGTTTATCATTTTTCATGCATGGAACTGCCCATCTGTGTTTTATTTTCCAGTCCGTGGCCGTTTTCGATCAATTTCTTAAAATGTTCAATAAATCTTGCGGCTGGACCTCCGTCGATCAGGTCGTGGTCGAAATCGGCTGTTACATTCAGACATTCGCGAACCTCGACGCGTCCGTCAATTACAACGGGCGTTTCGCGGATGCCGCCCAAGACGATGCCAAGGGTGTGAGCGGAAAAAGCAATGCCCCAGCCGCTACCTTTGCCGAACATCCCGACTGAGGTTAGGTAAACCGTCCCTACTTGTTGCTTCCACAGATGCGGCCTTCGGTTGACTAAGCGATAGACAATGTCTCGAAAAAAAGATGGAAGCAATAAAATCCATTCGATCGTTTGCCGCTGCCTTGCCTTAGGACCTTTTTCTGGATCGGCTTGCACCGATCGAATCTCTTCGTGAATCTCATGCCACGATTTCCTGTTTGCCGCCCGAACAATATGTGCCAACGGAAATTGATTGCCATCCATTACGACCTCGACGTAGGTCAGCACGTCTACATCTTTGAACATGATCAAGTTGTTCCGCCAATTGCGATAGGCGTGAATGTTCTTGTCCGCCTCGACCGCACGCGACAGGCAAAAAATAACGTAAGCCGTGAACGATAGTGTTTCGCCGGTGCGGGCTTTGTGTTCGTTAATAAAACTCCGAGCTTTGGTGACGTCAAACTCCACTAGTGCCCGGATACGGTGCTTTTGTTTCGCAAGTCGACCGGAGTCGACAATAAGCTGCCGCATTCGGGGAAACGGAACGACGTCATACTCATCACCGGGCTTTGTCATACCGGTTTTGTACCTTTCAGCCGAAGTAATTTTGTTAGAGCGGCGAACGGTTCGGCCGCCCGAGCGTGTTCATGCTCAAACACGGAAACGATTCTTATGTCGGCGTGCCCCAGATCGGGAATCAGTCGGCAGCATTCTTTAACCGCTCTCATACTTGCATTCGGAGCCGTCGGCCACAATTGGAGTTCTCATGGTAGTTTCTTCCTTGTAAATGATGTCGCAAGCCTTATGCCGAACCGCAGAGCGATGAACTCCGAGCAAAATGGCCGATTTTTCGCAGTCGTCCGCGACCAGCCTGGCGTGCCGCGAGAAACTACGCGGAAAGAATCGTAAATTTTTCGCATGAAATTCTGACCAACGTTCGTTACTCATCCGGCCGCAGGAAATGTAATCGAGGTAATGGCACCTTTCCTGGATAAAAGAAACGGTCAGGGTTACGATTTGAGATCGTGAACCTCGGACGAAACAGCTTTCACAACGGAGCATTCACTTAATGATCGAAATTCAGGAAATTGCGGACCGGTAGTTCTTAAGAAAATAGGCCGTAGAAAAACAAAAGCTCGCCGAATTCACGGCGAGCTAACTTCTTGAAAAGAATGGAGCCGGTGATAGGACTTGAACCTACGACCTGATGATTACAAATCAACTGCTCTACCAACTGAGCTACACCGGCTTGGGCGGCAGGGCCGCAATCGACGATACTAGCAAATTGCTGGAAATATTCGCAAGTTCTGTTCGGGTAAATGCAAAATTCGGACGTGTCCTAGTACCACAGGATTAGGACACTACTCAAAATTTGGGTCGCGGATCGAGAGTGTAGGTGTTGGGAGCTTTTCATACTTAATTCCTCTTTCGTCATTACGGAACAACTTGATGAAGACGCGGAAGAAGTGAAGAAATAATCCTTTGAACCGGACGTTGGTCGCGGCTACAATGCGACAGGATCGATTTACTGCCAAAATCGAGCGACTATTTTGTCGATATTGTATAACGTTGAAAAATCTTGTTGACCATACCCAGGCCCGGTGTGTACAATTATAGAGTTTTCAGTTTCCGGGCAGTCCTTGCGCGGAAAGGTTCCACTGCCATTATCATCAAGCGATAAGA
>JABFSB010000362.1 GCA_013140875.1 Acidobacteriota bacterium | reverse complement strand
GGGCAGGGCTTCGTGGAAACGCTCCTTTCCCCAGAATGTCATTATCATCATTCTGGTCATATAAACCGCCGTCAAGACCGCGGTCAGCGTCGCGACCACCCAAAGAATTTTATTGCCCGGAAAATCGGCGACCGGGAAAAATACCGTCGGCCGCGAATGTTTTGTAGAGAATTTCGTCCTTCGAGAAAAACCCTGCCCAGATCGGGATGCCGCAGATGGCCAGCCAGCCCATCGCCATCGTGATGAATGTGATGGGCATATGTTTTTTCAGTCCACCCATTTTCCGCATGTCCTGCTCATGATGCATTCCATGTATGACCGAGCCGGAACCGAGAAACAATAGGGCCTTGAAAAACGCGTGTGTCATTACGTGAAAGATCGCGACGACAAACGCTCCGACACCCGCGGCAAGGAACATAAACCCGAGCTGCGAAACGGTCGAATAGGCCAGGACTTTCTTAATATCGTTTTGTGCAATCGCAATGGTTGCGGCGAAAAGTGCGGTCGCGGCACCGATTATTGCAATTATCCACATTGCCATCGGAGCTTTTTGGTAAATTGCGTTGGACCGAACAACCAGATAAACGCCTGCCGTAACCATCGTTGCCGCGTGGATCAAAGCAGAAACCGGAGTCGGGCCGGCCATTGCATCCGGCAGCCAGGTGAGCAACGGAATCTGTGCAGATTTACCCGTCGCACCGATAAACATCAGCACACCCACCGACGTTAGGCCGCCGGCGACGATCGCTCCCCAGGTGAATGGATCGACTGTCGTAAAATGCGTCGCGATGAAAGAGAAAACACTTTGGACCTGCACGCCGTCGACCGTTTTATCAAAGAACGAAATCGAACCGGTCAGCGTAAAGATCAGAAAAATTCCCATCAGCACGCCCCAGTCGCCGATGCGGTTCATTACGAACGCTTTCTTGGCCGCCTCGCGTGCTTCGTTCTTTTTGATGTAGTAGCCGATCAGCAAATACGAGCACAATCCCACGCCTTCCCAGCCGACGAACATCAACAGATAATTATCCGCCAGCACGAGGGTGAGCATCGAGAACATGAACAGGTTCAGATAGGCGAAAAAGCGGTAAAACCCTTTGTCGCCATGCATGTAGCCGGTGGCGAATATGTGAATAAGCAGCCCGACGAATGTAACAAAAAGCGCATAGATCCCGCTCAATCGATCCATGCCGAGGGCGAAGTCAGCTCGAAATCCGCCTACATTTATCCACGTCCAGATGTGATCGAAAACAGGCTTGCCTTCCGGCGCGAACAAGGCTCCCACATGCGGCGTGCCGATGCCGAACGCGATCATGAATGCAACGATAGTCGAAACCGCGATCGTCCCGCACGCGACAATGCCGCTAAACGTCTCGCTATACGGCTTATCTTTCAGAAACCCGCCGATCAGCCAGTTGATTACGGCTCCGGCAAGCGGGGCAAAAATTATTAGACTTAAAAGGTTGTTTTCAGTCATTAAAAAAATACGTTTCTAACAAACCGCTTTCCCGACTCTTGGCTTGTCATCGAAGATGACCGACATTAAAGCCTAGCGAGAATCGCTAGGAATATGGCAAAAACGTCAACGCTCGCTGAAGGCGAGCAATAATCATTCGTTGTTCGACGCTTTCAGCGTTGGAATAAAAACTTTTCGAGAACCTAGCAACTCTCGCCAGGCTTTAATGTTTGTCGCCTTTGGCGACTAAATCGAATTTTCAAACTACGCCGCTACCTCGACCTGACGCCTTTCAACCGTCAGCGGCAAACCCTTCTCGGCACGAACCTCAAGACATATCTTTATTGCGTCCTTAATGTTCTCGATTGCTTCGTCCTTAGTTCCGCCCTGACTCACACAGCCGGGAATCGAAGGACATTCGACAATCCAGATACCGTCTTCATCGCGCTCTAGTGTTACGTTAAAAATCATACGAATATTTTACTCTTTCGCGGCTCCGACCAATGGCACAAAAATTATTAAACTTATAGAGGTTGTTTTCAGTCATTAGAACTAAGTTGTTATTTTATCCATCCACATACTGCGAGTGCCCACAAGATCTTTTTCCAGTTTCGAAATATCAATCCCCTCGTTTCGGCCTAATGCAAGGAATCTTTCGTTATACAAAGCTCGTCGGATGTCCGTTTTGATGATTATTTGGTTTGCGTTCCAGTGCTTTTCATCATCACAAATTCGTTGTGGTTTTTTCGATTCAGTTCGAGAACGCAAATTATCAATTTTGGCATTCTTATCATCAAATCCCAGAACTTCCCGAGTCAGCGGCTTAGAATTTGAGATAGTCTTTCCTATATGACAGTCCCAACAAAGTACCTGCAGATTATTGAGAGCATTACTATCGCCGTGAATGTGGTCAATTTCTCGCCCAGGATTACCGCATTTTTGACAAGTTTCCTTATCTCGTCCAGAAACTTGTAGTCGTGTAGCCAAGGGTATTCGCCGAGCACTCTGTTTATACCCACCATTTAGAATGTGCAATATACGAGTCTTAAAAGCCATTTGTATGTCAGTCCGATTTAGCTTTCCGCGACTCTTACAGTTTCGAAAATAACGGACAAAACTTGCTTCCTGTTGACATTCCTCAGAGCAAAACAGTTTCGGCTGATCTACTATTGTAAATGCGCCGTCGCAATTGAAACAAAAGAACTTAACAGGAACTCTTGGTAGCTCCAACCGTTTTCGGGGCATCTCTAATTCCTCAAAATACTCGCATCGTCAACGTCGATCGATATTCGATTGCGGAAAAACGCGATGATGATGCCCAAACCCACGGCGGCTTCGGCGGCGGCGACGCTCATTACCATGAACACGAAAAGCTGGCCGGTCGTGTCCGCGTAGTAACGCGAAAAAGCGACGAAGGTCAGGTTGACGGCATTGAGCATCAGCTCGATACACATGAACATGCCCAGCGCGTTGCGTTTAAAGATCACGCCGACCGCGCCGATGGTGAACAATATTCCTGAAAGTGCCAGATAGCTGGCTAAGCTCGGCTCCATATTTCTTTCGTTTCCAATTTCATTCCTCTTATTCTTCGTACTCCGTGGTCAAAATCTCTTTTATCCACAGAAGAAGAGGAATAAGAATAATCTATAAGAGCAAACCAAGTATTGATTTGTATGCCCTTTGAGAATCAATATTACAGAGCAACCCGAAAATCGTCTTTTTCCTGCTCTTCATTACGGCGGTCGAGTTCTTCGTTTACTACGAGTCGCAATTGTCCCGGCTCCAAACGCCTAACCAAAATCACGCCGCCGATGATCGCCATCAGCAGCAGCACGCCGACAATTTCGACCGGCAGCAAATATTCGGTGTACATCGCCTGGCCGATGCTCAGTGTTTTTCCGGCCGTTTGCTCGACATCGACGGACTGTTGCGGGGCACGCATGACGGCGTAGAAAATGAAGAACGTCTGCACCAGCAAAATCAGGCCAAGCCCGCCGCCAACCGCGTATAAATATCTCAAACGATTCAGCGGCTTATCTTCATCCAGATTAAGCAGCATGATCACGAAAACGACCAGCACCATGATCGCTCCGGCGTAGATCAGTATCTGAACTGCCGCGATAAACGGTGCCGCCAGCGTTACATAAATGCACGACAACGCGATAAAAACACCGACCAGCGAAATCGCGCTGTACAACGGGTTTTTGTGATACACCATCGAGATCGCACAAGCGATAGCAAATCCGGCAAAGAGAAAAAATAGAACTGTCGAAGCCATAAGAGAGAATTAGCCACAGATAAACACAGATGGACACCGATAAGAAAGCCCAATAGATCTGTGTTTATCTGTGTTCATCTGTGGACGAAATCCTAACTATTCAACAAATAAACAACAAATATCGTCACGATCACATTCGCCAGCGCCAGCGGCAGCAGGAACTTCCAGCCGAAGTTCATCAACTGGTCGAAGCGAAAACGCGGCAGCGTTCCGCGAACCCATATATAAAAGAAAAGGAACGCGCAGATTTTGCCGATGAACGCAACGTGGCTGACCAAAGCATAAGGTATCGAGCCGGGCTCGAAGATATGACTCAGTCCCGGCACATACCAGCCGCCCAGGAAAAGTACCGTGCACATGACCGACACGGTGAACATGTTCACGTACTCGGCCATAAAGAAAAGTGCGAATTTCAGGGCCGAATATTCCGTGTGGAAACCGGCGACAAGTTCGGTTTCCGCTTCGGGCAGATCGAACGGTACTCGGTTCGTCTCGGCGAAGGCTGCGATCAGGAAAACGACAAATCCGATAAACTGCGGAATGATATACCAACGAAACGGCGATGTTATCTGGGCATGAATGATGCCGTTCAGATCAAGCGTCCCGGCCAGCATAACCACGCCCAAGACCGACGCTCCCATCGCCAATTCGTACGAGATCATCTGTGCCGACGAACGCAGCCCGCCCATCAGGCTGTATTTACTATTCGATGACCAGCCGGCCAAGGCAATTCCATAGACGCCGACTGACGTAATTCCAAGAACGAACAGGACGCCGACATCGATCTGGGCGATGGTCAGCGGCATATTCCTCGCCTGTTCCGCTATCCACGAAATCGCGGGCCCGAGCGTTGGCCAATCTGTAACATATGGAACCAGCCAGCCTAACGGATCTGCAATCCGCGGCCCGAACGGGTAAACCACGATCGGCAGCAGGGCACAGGTCAACGCGACGAGCGGCGCCAGGAAATACACGAATCTGGTCGATTTGTCGGGAACAATATCTTCCTTAAAGATGAACTTCAGCAGATCGGCGAACGGCTGCAAAACGCCCCACGGCCCGACGCGGTTCGGCCCGATGCGGCCCTGTATCCAGCCGAGCACTTTTCGCTCCGCCAGCACCGTATACGCTACGATCATCAGCACGCCCTGAAAGGCAAGCAGGATCCCGACGCTGTAAACGATAAACGGAAATGCAGTTTTAAGAGCAGATTCCATAAGTGCAGAAGCCCGCACGTTAGTAAGGGCGTTATGCTCAAGTTGACTATCAAGCCTCTTGTCAGGCCTAAAACTATTCCCTATCGCCGGCACCAACCGCCGCTGCTTCAGCCATTTCGACAAGCTTCGGTGCTCCGTCCAGCTCGAATTGAGCGAGCGGAGCGAGCAACAGATTCTCCGGTTTCGGGTTGCCATTAGCCAGCAGATGAAACTGTGGCGTCTTGCTTGTCATCGTGGTCAAGCGATGCAGCCTGTGCCCGACTCGCGGCGTTTCGTTGATCTTTTCGCTGGCCTCGCGCATCGCGTCCACAGCCTTTCTTAGTTCGGCAACAAACGCAGAGATATCGCGTCCCTGCTCTATCTCATATTTTGCCTGAACCGGATTCGATTCGTCCTTTAATGCCGGATAACGCAGTCCCTCGTATGCCGGAACAGCCTCGGCCAACTTCTTGAAAACGGCCGACGCCGAGAACTCGTAACCAAGATCGATATCCATTTCGCGGGCGATCAGATTCGTTATCATCCAGTCGGGCTTAGCTTGATGAACCGGTTCGATCGCTTTACGGACGCGCTGAACATTTCCGGCGTTGTTGGTGAATGTTCCGTCAACCTCGGCAAACGACGCGGCCGGGAAAACAACGTCGGCGTGAGCAGTCGTTTCGGTTTCAAAAAGCTCCTGAACGACGACGAATTCCTTTCCTTTCAGGGCATCAGGATTTTGCAGGCTTCCGGCGACGTAAACGGCCTTTGCCGAGTTCACGACTGCTTCTTCCGGGTCACCGCCGCCGAGGATATCTATTGCTCCGACGGAATTGTTATACAGCGGCAGCGGATGCAGAAGTATTCTGCGTCCTTCACCTGCCAGACCACCGGCGGACGCAGCGATCAACGCTTGTGCGGCGGGCGAAAGATCCGAACCGCACATGATGATCACGTCGCCTTTTGCTTCGACAATTGAGTTTCTGACGGCGGCCAAATCACCGGCATCGACGCCCATTTTCTGTGCGGCCAAACCATCAGTTCCCGGGTCGGTCGCGGTCAATGCAAACGCATCAATGGTGCCCGGGCCTGCGTGAACGAATTGGCTTGCCTGTCGCGTCAATCGGATAGGCCGTTCATTGACCACGATCAGCTTTGCACCGCCGTTGCGGACGGCCTGACGAACCTGCTTGGCGGTGTAGGTCTGTTCTTCCTCCGGGTCGCCGCCGATCAGGAGGATCGTGTTCGCATAGCGGATGTCCTTATGTGTCGCGAGCGGCGCACTCAAATTTTCGAAGAACGCGGCCATGCTCTGACGGTCGGATACGGCGACTTTCTCGGTCTTGACAGCGTCCAGAGCGAAAAGGCCCAGCGCGGCAATCGACTCGTTGGTCATTCGTGGACTTGCAACCACCGCCGTATCCGCGCCGAATTCCTTGAGCTTGTCGGCCGCGAACTTGACCGCCGCGTCCCATGTTGCCGGAATCAATTTGCCGCCTTTTGAATAGCGGATCAACGGTGTTTTGATACGGTCCTTGTGATTGATGAATTCGTGGGCGAATCTTGCTTTTACATCGAGAAATTCACCATTCAGGCCGTTCACGTATCGGTCGCGGGCGACGATGCGATGTACGAGGCCGCCGCGCGAGCCAATGCTCAACTGCATGCCGTCGGATGAATAAACATCGGTCGTGATCGTTTGCTCAAGCTCCCACGGCCGCGTCTCGTGACGGTAAACGCCGTCAAGCAAGGTTCCGGTCGGGCAGACCTCGATGCAGTTGCCGCACTGCGAACAGTTCAGCCAGCCGCCGTACGTGCCGATCACCGTGTTCGAGCCGCGATTTCCCGCCTCGATCGCGTCCTCGCCCATCCATTCGTTGCAGACACGGGTGCAGCGTTTGCACAGAATGCACCGCTGCGGATCGTTGGCGACTATCGGCGACAGATATTTTTCGGGTGCCGCGTTTTTCTTTTCGGTAAAACGCTCTTCGACATCGCCCCAGTCGAAAATGACTTCCTGCAATTCGCACTCGCCGCCGCGGTCGCAAACAGGACAATCGAGCGGGTGATTGGTGAGCAGAAATTCACCCATTGCCCGCTGAGCCTTTTCGATCTCGGCACTGCGCGTGGTAACGATCATTCCGTCCGTGACCTTGATCGTGCAGGAAGTTTGCAGCTTCGGCATCTTGTCGATGCGCACCAGACACATTCGGCAGGAAGCCTGCGGTTCGAGGTCCTTGTAATAGCAAAACGACGGGATACT
>JABFSB010000072.1 GCA_013140875.1 Acidobacteriota bacterium | reverse complement strand
CCATAAATGGAGTGCTCCCGACCGGATTTGCCGAGTTCGAAGTACACAGCAGCCGGACAGAGTTTGAGGTAAGAGTTCGCCAGGTGAATATTCCTCCCGGCTCATCGCTTACGGTCTTTGTAAACAACGCCTCGGTCGGCAGCTTCAATCTCGAAAACAATGGAGAAGGCCGCCTGCGGTTGCGTTCGGACAACGGGCAAACCGTACCGGCGGTTGTCGTCGGCACGACCGTTCAGGTCCGCTTTGGTACGACCGTCATCCTTTCCGGAACGTTCGGTTCGGCCACGGCCACGCCGACACCAAGCCCAAGCCCGACCGGCACGCCCGGTCCGACGCCGAGTCCTTCGCCTGCTTTGGGCCGCTCGTTCGAAGCTCATTTGACCGCGTCGGGATCGTTAGCGAATGGCGAGTTCAAGGTCAATTTGAACGCCGCCGAAACCCAGGCGACGATCTTTGGCGAGTTCCACAACCTTTCAAGCAATCAAACCGGAGCCCGCATCGAAACTACGACGGGAACACCCGTTGTCGTCCACAGCTTCGGCGTCGTGGGCGGCAGCAACGGAAACTTCGCTTCGGTGACGATTCCGGTCACGCCGACATTGGTACAGCAGCTTCGCACAGGCTTGTGGCAGGCAGTCATAACCAGTGTCAGCAGCCCTAATGGCGAAATCCGCGGCCAGTTCACTCCGCGCTCCAACAACAGCGATTTCGACGGCGATGGCCGCTCAGATGTCGCGGTATATCGGCCCTCGACAGGTACATGGTTTGCCCTGAACGACGATGGTTTCACCGCGGCCGCGCTGGGCTCGGCCCAGGACAAGGTCGTTTCCGCCGACTACGACGGCGACGGCAAGACCGACCGGGCAGTATTCAAACCATCCGCGTCAGGATCGACGTGGGAGATCAGCCGCAGCTCCGATGGCGGGACCACCCTAGACCTTTTCGGCGTCGCGGGCGACATTCCCATCAGAGGAGATTTTGACGGCGACGGCCGAAACGACATCGCGGTTTTCCGGCCTTCGAACAGCACGTGGTACTCAAAAACAAGCGGAACCTGGGGCTTTAATGTAATTCAATTCGGAGCTCCCGGCGACATTCCGATACCGGCCGATATGGACGGCGACGGCAAAGCCGACATCCGGGTATTCAGGCCGAGCACGGGCCAATGGTTCTGGCTTACTTCCGCACAGCCATCGTTCAACGCGACCCAGTTCGGCGTCGCGGGCGACATTCCTGTCCGCGGAGATTTCGACGGCGACGGCCTCGATGATATATCGGTGTATCGTCCTTCGAACGGGACCTGGTACACTCGAGGTCTGGTCGGCGGTTTCCGCGTAATCCCATTTGGCGAGAACGGCGACGTTCCCGTTCCCGCCAGATACGACAACGACAATATAACGGATATCGCCGTTTTCCGTCCGTCGACCGGAATGTGGTACTTCCTGCGAAGTGCCGATGCCAGCTTCCAGGCCGTCAACTTCGGCGTAAACGGAGATATTCCCGCGATAAGCCAATAAGACAAGCGGCACCAAAACCATTTGTCAATCCGAAAAAAAGAGGCCGTGTCAAAACGCGGTCTCTTTTTTCAATTTCTTTCGTTTTTCGTCTTTTCTGCTCCCTTCCAAACACTGTAAAGAACAGACGATCTTAGCCCCTGCGTTTTTCCTGGCAATTAGAGGAGCGATCAAATGTTCGATACAACAGCATACGAATTTTCAGAGCACCAAACTCCATATTTACCAACCGGACGGCCTCAGCCTGTCGTCGATCTTCCCCTTACCACTTTTTCTCAAAAGGCGGCCGTTACTTCGATCGCCGGCCGATCGATGACCGATATCGAGCCGAAAATCCTGCTTTACTCGCACGATACGTTCGGTCTCGGAAACATTCGACGCACGCTGCTTTTGGCGCAGAGTTTGATCGATCAATATCCGGCGGCTTCCGTTCTGATCATTACGGGTTCGCCCGTGATTCACGCTTTTCGGCTTCCGCGGGGCGTAGATTACATAAAGCTGCCGTCGCTTGATCGCGTCGGTGCCGAGAGGTATGAACCGCTCACGCTCACTAATTGCCCGGACGAGATCATTCATACGCGTGCGGCACTGATCGCTCAGATCGTCGCGGGTTTTGCGCCCGATCTGTTTATCGTGGACAAACGCGCGGCGGGCATTAACGGCGAACTGCTCAAGGCATTGAAAACCCTGAAACAAAACGGATCAAGGACAAAAATCGTTCTCGGCCTGCGCGACATTCTGGATGCGCCGGAACGCACCGCACGCGTGCTGAGGGAAAACGGCAGTTTTGCGACCATCGAAAATTTCTATGACGAGGTATGGATCTACGGCTCGCGCGAGATCTTCGACACGGCAAAGGAATACGAATTTCCACTCGGCGTAAAACGAATAACTCGCTATTGCGGATATCTGAAAAGGCCTGTGCATAAAAGCACGCCGGGCAACGGCGCGCTTCGCGTTCTGGTAACGACCGGAGGCGGCGGCGACGGAGCAGCGATGATCGAAACTTACCTCGAAAGCCTGCCGTTGCTCGAGGCGGAGCTTGCCGTTTCCTCCACGGTCGTTTTCGGCCCACAGCTCCAGATCGCCAAGCGGGAAATTTTGCTTGCCCGTTTCGGGCGAATTTCCAACGTCGAATTCCTGGATTTCGAGGCCGATTTGACCAAGCTGTATTCGCGGGCCGACGTTGTGATTTCGATGGCCGGATACAACACGGTTTGCGAGCTCCTGTCGCACCAAAAAAGCGCAGTGCTGGTCCCGCGTTCGGAACCCGTTCGGGAACAACTGATTCGTGCCCGGCTGCTTGCACAACAGGGATTGTTCGAGACGATCGAACCCGCCGAACTGAACCCGGAGACGATGAAGGCCAAAATCATCGCCGCGGTCAAAACCAGCTCGCCAAAAAGGCGTTTGCTGGACCTTGACGGACTGCCCCGCATCAACGAGCGGGTCCGCTATCTGCTCTCGAATGAATTCGGCCAATCGTAAGACTCCGATGAAGCAGTATCCGTTTTTCCGGTTGGAGGCACTATGAACCAAGGGGATAAATCGAAGGTCGCATACATTCTAAAGAACTTTCCAAAGCTGTCGGAGACTTTTATCGCCAGCGAAATTTATCGGCTGGAACGTCTGGGCGTCGATCTTAAATTGCTGGTTATCAAGCCGCCCGCTGAAGATATTCGTCACGCCGTAATCGAGAAGATCAGGGCAAAGCCTTTTTATCTTCCGGCCACAACTTCCCTTTCAGAAACGTCTCTGGCGAAATGGCTGCAAATGCATTTGCCCGTTTTTTGGCTTTCGCTTATTGGCGTTTGCGGGGAAAACCCGCGCGGGACGCTACGAGCGGCCAGGTTCGCCCTGGTGCAATCGATTCGCGCCCGCCGTGCGTTTTTTGCATGGCCTAGAAAAGTCTATTTAAAAGAATTTTTACAGGCCACGGCGATGGCCGAAAAAATCCTGGCCGATAAAGAGGTCCGCCACATTCACGCGCACTTTGCGCATGGTGCAACGACCGTCGCGTGGATGACGGCGATGATCACCGGCCTTAAATTTTCATTCACGGCGCACGCAAAAGACATCTATCTCGAATCGCTGAATCCCGCCAATTTGCTCGCGAGAAAAATGGATGCGGCCGAGTTCGTCGTGACCTGCACCGAAGCAAATCGAACACATCTTCAAGCTCTGAGCCGAACCACTGTACATTGTCTTTATCACGGTCTGACGGTGGATTTTTCCGATCTGGTGAATGAATGCAAAGAGCCGCGACACGAACGGAACGGACACATACGGGCACTGGCCGTTGGGCGGCTGATTGAAAAAAAAGGCCTCGATACGTTTGTCGAGGCGTGCTCGATCCTAAAAGAAAAGAATGTAAATTTCGAAGCGGTCATCGTCGGCGAAAGCGGTGATGCGGAAGTAAAGATCCGTCGCAGCCTGGTGAAAAACGATCTGAGTGACAAGGTCGAACTGACGGGAGCAATGTCGCAGACGGAGCTGTTCGCGCAATACCGACGAGCAGACGTGTTCTGCCTGCCCTGTCGCATTTTGGAAAACGGAGACCGCGACGGAATTCCGAATGTAATGGTCGAGGCAATGGCCTGCGGCGTTCCTGTCGTGACCACGAATGTTTCGGGCATTCCCGAAATTATCCGTAACGGTGAGAACGGGTTGCTGGTAAATCCAGACGATCCGCAAGCCCTCGCCGATTCGCTCGAAAAAATCTATCTGGACAAATCGCTGTCGGCCCGTCTTTCCCGCGCGGGTTTGGACACTGTAAAAGAAAGGTTCGATGGAGAAATCTCGGCACACAAACTTGCAAAGCTTTTTTCGCCGGCGTCATTGAGGAACTAGCGATGTTTTTACTAGATCTTCCAAAAAATAAAACCAACCATTATTCGATAAACCGACGCGAGGTTTTTTGCGTGATCGAGCATGCCTATCGAAGCCGTGAAATAGCCGACGCCGTATCCTCGGGGCGGTTTGCGATCACGGGTGTGGAACTCGATCTCGGCACCGACGTCAATTGGCTCTCAAACCCTTGCGAGAAGGATATCGAATGGCAGATCGAATGGCATAAATTTTATTATGGGCTGGATTTGGCCGCTTCATTTTCGCAGACCGGCGACGGAAAGTATCCACATGTTTGGGAAAAGCTGGTGCGATCGTTCATCCGCCAGGTCCCGGCAGAGTTTGCGTCTACCGATGTGTTGGCCCGACGAGTTCAGAACTGGATCTATGCGTGGCAGATATTCACGACGGCAAAGTATTCTGAAAACTTTTCGCCGGATTTCGAACGCGGGCTTTTGCGGAGTATCGAGATTCAAGTCGAATACTTGCGTGAAAATCTGACGCCTGAACGCAATCATCGAACGCTTGAACTTTACGCGCTGTTTATCGCGGCCTTGGCCCTGCCGCAAATCGACAAAAACGGCCAACTAATACGTTTTGCCATTGAACAGTTTAGCGAAAATTTGCTGATCGATATTCTGCCGGACGGAGCTCATCGCGAACAGTCGACCCATTATCATTGCACGGTCCTGCGTTCGTTCTTAGGGGCGAAGGAAAACGCCCGTCGTTTCGGCTTGAAGTTTTCACCGGAATTTGATCACCGACTTATTAAAGCGTGCGAATTTGCGATGCATATTCACCGACCCGACGGTGAGATTCCGGCGTTTTCCGATAGCGACAGGGGAAGCTATCACGACCTGTTAAAACTAGCCGGAAACATTTTTTCGCGACCAGATTTCATTTATGCCGCTACCACCGGCGGTGAAGGTACGGCACCAATCTCATCCAATGTCAGTTTCAACAACAGCGGCTATTTTATTCAGCGAAGCGGCTGGGGGACGGGCGAAACTTCGTTTGCGAATGAAAAATTTTTGATGTTCGACTGCGGGCCGATTGGCGACGGCGGACACGGGCATTATGACCTTTTGAATATCGAGATCGCCGCGAGCGGCAAACCCTTGATCGTCGACAACGGCCGCTTTACTTATGCCGAAGACGAAGATTTTAACTGGCGGCATTTTTTCAAAGGTACGGCGGCACATAGCACCGTCACGGTCGATGGGAAAGACCAGACGACATATCGACGCGGCAAGCCGAAGTGCGGGATCGCACAGGGAAAATTTCTTGAACGCGTCAGCCGTACCGATCTCGACGTGGTTTGCGGCAAGGCTGTCAGCCCCAATTACGAAGCGATCCACACACGACGGATATTTTTTATTCGCAACAAATACTGGCTTATCTTCGACGAGCTGAAAGGCGAAATTTCGCACCGATACGATTTGCGGTTTCACCTTACTCCAGCCGCCTGGAACCACGTGGGGATTTTTAAGATGCGGACAAATGCCGTTGTCCGCACTCCCGATCTCGCGCTGATCTTTGAGAAAGACAGCGAGATAAACGTCGAGCCGGGCTGGTTCTCTCCCCAATACGGGATCAAGAAGAGGTCGCCATGCGTCAGTGTCTCAACGGAGGCCGCGTCGGTCGAGTTTTTCACTCTAGTTGTGCCGCTAAATCTGGAGGAAAAAGTTCCTGCCTTTGCGGTGACAAGGAACGGTTCGAGTACGACCGTCTCGATAAGTCCCGACAATTCTCGGACCGAGATGCTGAGCTGGAACCTGCATGATGAACGGCTTGAGGATTTGAAACTCGCGTGACCATGATGAAACCCGCTGCAACAAAAAAATTACTGCTTGCGCCCGATGCGATGGTACCGCAACGAGACGTGCTGCTTGACGCAGATTCGATGGCGTCGCGGATTTCCAGTGCGGCTGCGAAACATAGGCTGCCCAAAATCGACTCGTGCAAAATCGCCCGCGTGAAATATCGGTTCGGAACGAGCCTTCGTGTTTTGTACGACGTGCGATTCGGCGGACAGGCCGTAAAAATTGCCGCAAGAACATTTAGCCCGTACCGGCTGACGGAGATTCGACAACCGCAGATAAGCGCCGAAGAAAACCTAAATCGATTTCCCGACTTTGTGGACGAAACACTCGGAGCGGCTTTCTGGATATTTCCAAACGACAAGAAGATCGCCAACCTTGGGACCTTTAAGGATATACCGGACGGTCTGGCCGATATCTCGAATCGAAACTGGAAAACGAGCAGGATCGCCGCGTATGCTCCCGAAAAATGCGCCACCGCCGAATGTCTCGACGCGAACGGAGAAACGATCGCGTACGCCAAGGTTTTCGCAGGTGAGGAGGGATGCAGGGTCTTTGAGATATACCGGGCGCTTACCAGGTTGGACGATGCAATTCCCCGTGTTCTGAATTATTCGCGGCCTCACAAAATGCTGCTGCTCGAAGCCGTTCCCGGAGTGAGAGTAGCGGACATGAAAGATAATTCCAATGAGGTGTATGAAAGACTCGGCGCGGCTATTGCGCTCTTTCATCGGATTCCGCCGCCCGCAAATCTGGGACGCGCTAATCGCCTCGATCCGCAAAGAATGCCGCATGCATTGCAAACGATCATAACGGCCCGGCCCGATGTTGCGTTTCAAGCCGCACGGCTTGTCGAAAAGCTGTCGAGTTTCTCGCACGCTCAAGGGCCGACTGTTTCCCTTCACGGCGACGTCCACGCAAAGAACGCGATCTGGAATGACGGCAAGCTGACCCTGATAGATCTGGACCAGGCGTCGGCGGGTGATGCCTCGGCCGATATCGGCAGCTTTCTTGCCGGCCTGCACTATAGGGAATGCGTCGGAGAGATCTCGGCGAAAACGCGCTCGGTC
>JABFSB010000319.1 GCA_013140875.1 Acidobacteriota bacterium | reverse complement strand
GAATATGGCGTACACAATTCCCTGCCTACGTATTCGGGCGGTCTCGGCATTCTCGCCGGCGACCAGCTTAAGTCGGCGAGCGACCTGAACATTCCGCTGGTGGCCGTCGGCCTGCTCTATCGTTACGGCTATTTTCGGCAGACGATCGCGCATGACGGCTGGCAGGCCGAAGATTATCAGGATGTTTTCGATACCGAATTGGCGTTGACTCCGGTGAACGACGCCAATGGCGAACGCGTGTACATTACGGTCCACATTCGCGGCCGCGAAGTGATGGCCCAGGCATGGCTGGCCCGCGTCGGACGAATATCGCTTTATCTGCTTGATACAAACGTCGAGCATAATATCGAGGTCGACCGCCTGATCACCGGCCATCTTTACGGCGGCAGTGCCGAAACGCGAATCGTCCAGGAAAAGGTGCTCGGTATCGGAGGTGTGCGGCTGTTGAGAAAGCTGGGCGTTTCGCCGTCCGTTTTTCATTTGAACGAAGGCCATTCGGCTTTTTTGACGCTGGAACTTGCCCGTGAATTTCTTGAAGCAAACGCGGAGGCTCATTTTGTCGATTCGATCGCCGCCGTCCGAGAACAATGCGTTTTCACCACGCATACGCCGGTTTCGGCCGGCAACGATATATTCTCGATCGCGGACATGACCAACTGTTTTTCCGCCGGCTTTATCACGTCGCTAAAGCTGACGGGCGAAGACTTTCTTGCGCTCGGACGTACCGATCCGGACAATACCGAGGAATCGTTCGGCATGACTCCGCTTGCCATCCGCATGTGCCGTTCGGCAAACGGCGTGAGTGAAAAGCATGGCGAGGTGTCTCGTCAGCTTTGGCTCTCGATGTTTCCGGGTGAAACCGATGTGAGCGATGTTCCGATCACGCATGTCACCAATGGCGTTCACGCCCCGACCTGGGTCGCGCCTTTGTATCAGGAGCTGTACCGCACATCGGTCGGTGAAAACTGGAATCGGCTGCTGGCCGACGCGGATGGATGGAGCTACGCAATACATAACCTTAGCGATGAGTCGGTCTGGTCGACGCATTTGATGCTCAAACGCATTCTTATCGCGTATCTTCGTCAACGAACGCAGCGAAAAGAGACCGGCAAGCTCGAAACGATCAACGAACATCGGGACACGCGAAAACTTTTTTCGCCCGATGTTTTGACTATCGGTTTTGCCCGTCGCGTGGCGGCTTATAAACGCTGGAACCTGCTGCTTTCGGATCTGCCGCGGCTGCTCAAATTGGTCGATGATGCCGAGCGGCCGGTCCAGTTCGTTTTTGCCGGAAAGGCCCATCCCCAGGACCGTACGGCCAAGCAGATATTGCAGCAATTGATGAGCATCAATCACGAGTCCAACTGGCAAAACCGGGCCGTGTTCGTCGAGGACTATGACCAGGAAGTGGCCCGTTATCTCGTTCAGGGCGTCGATGTCTGGATGAACGTCCCACGCCGTCCTTACGAGGCCAGCGGCACCAGCGGCATGAAGGCCGCGATGAACGGCGCGTTGAACTTTTCGATCCTCGACGGCTGGTGGATCGAAGGCTATAACGAGCGCAACGGATTCAGGATCGGCGAACTCGAAACTGACGCCGATGAAGCCGCGGGCGACGCCGCCGATGCCGAATCGCTCTACGTCACCCTTGAAAACGAGATCGTTCCGACGTTCTACGACCGCGACCCAAACGGGCTGCCGCTAAATTGGATCGCACGGATGAAGGACGCTCTCGCGACCCTCACGCCGCAATTCTCAAGTGATAGAATGGTTAGGGACTATCTCGCCAGGATTTACAATGACGCCTAGCTATCAGCCGAATCTGGAATTCAACGCCGGAGCGATCAAACCCGTCGAGTGTCTTCGCGAGGCCTGGGACATCATCAAGGGTGAATATTGGCCCCTGTTCGCGGTTTCGATCGTCGGCGGCCTGATCGCGGGATTTACGATGTACATCCTGTTGGGTGCGATGATCTGCGGCATCTTCACGTGCTATCTAAAAAAAATCGACGGTGCCGGGCCGGTCAACTTCGACGATCTGTGGACCGGCTTTAAGTATCTCGGTCCGAGCGCTCTTGCGACGATCGTTTTCGTGGTGCCACTGGTCACGTATTTTATTGTAATTTTCGTGACGATGTACTCGCCGCTGATCGTTTCGGCGGCGATGGGAAAAAATGCCGACCCAAGTATAATTCTGGGTACCTTCCTGGGAGCTCTTGCCGTCGATGTCGTCGTGGCGATCGTTATGACGTGTATCCACTCGCTCATGATCTTCACTTTCCCGCTGATCGTCGACCGCAAGCTTTCCAGCCTTGACGCCATCAAGCTGAGTGCCCGTGCCGCGCTAAAAAACGTCGGCGGCATCGCGGGATTGATCGGCATCAATTTCGCCCTCGTCCTGCTGGGACAAATGGCGTTCTGCGTCGGCATATATTTTGTCATTCCCGTTCTGACAGCCACGAGCCTGGTTGCTTACCGAAAGGTCTTTCCCAAAATTCAGCAGCAGCTTCATCAATAATCTTAATGCCCGCAAATTTTGTAACAATCGAATCGCTCGATTCTTTGGACGCGTTGTTCGACCGGTCGTTCAGCCATCCGGTCGTGATCTTTAAGCACAGCAATAGCTGCGGCATCAGCGCTCATGTGATGGAGCAGATCGCCGGGGTCGATCACGTTGTGAACGTCGTTGTCGTTCAAACGAACCGTGATATTTCAAACGCCGTCGAAACGCGGACCGGCCACCGTCATCAATCGCCGCAGGCATTCGTTATTCGCAACGGTAAGGCCGTCTATCACGCCACGCATTACGGTATTGACGCCGATGCGATTGACGCCAGCCTGCGGCCGTGAACACATGATCGAACCGGCAAGAATAATCGAAGAAAGCGACAGCGAAGTTTCGATCGAGTGGTCGGATGGAGCGGAAACGCGCTATTCGGCGCCGCAGCTCCGCCGGGCGTGTCCGTGTGCCGGATGTATCGACGAATGGACGGGAGCAAAACGGCTGGATGATGATTCGGTCGCGGAAGACCTTGCGTTCAAACAGATCTCGATCGTCGGCCGCTACGCCCTCAACTTTCACTTCACCGACGGCCACGATACAGGCATTTTCAGCTTCGCGTTTTTAAGGACGCTCTAACGTGCAAAAGCCCGCACGCAGTAAGGGCGATCTACGCAACGCGGCCGATATCGCCCTTACTGCGTGCGGGCTTTTGCATCAGGCGCTGACAAATTTCCCTCAAAAACGCTAAACTTTACCCAATGCACGAACGCGACATTTTCGACGAACGCCAGGAAGTGAAAAAAGCGAGTTTTTCTTGCCCGTTTTGCCGTGAAAGACACGATTACGATGTTCGCTGGCTTACCAGGCGAAAGAAACGTCAAGCTCCCCGCCAGTTGAATCAGGACGATCAAGCCCGCTTCGCCAAATCGCGCGATTATATGGTCCGCGTCGACGATCAGTTAATGTGCAAAAATATGCGGTGCCGAAAGCGGTTCGAGATACCAACATCTCAGTCCGTGGTTTTTATTTGATCGGTCTAAGGGTGCAAAAACCTCGCGAAGTGAGGGCGATATCTACAACGTCGACCATTAGGGACTTTCTTTCCTTGTGAGCTTTGTGTCTTAACTTAGTGCCCTTTGTGTTAAAAAAAGCGTTTTGACACAAAGGACTCAAAGTTAAGACACGAAGTTCACAAAGGTGTGATCGAAAAACTGACGCACTTCCGATCTACCCTTTTGCCCCCATGTGCTATTCTGTTGACACGCTTTTTTCTAACAAGGAGGTCACATGCGCGGAAAGGACTTGGAATTCTACGAACGGGAAGACCCGCCGAACGAAGAGATTAAGGAGTTTATCGACGACGAGATCTCGCATGCTCCGCAGGCTCCGGGTGAGTTGGCCGAACGCCTCAGCGAACATCATTCGATGTCACCGGCGGATTCCGGCGGCGATATCGATGCGGAGTGGGAAGATTCGACCGGTTCCGAAGCGGTATTCGGCCATAACCCTACGCCGGACCAGTCCGACGTAGAAGAAAACGCGCACGCGATGGGCATCGATTTCCAGGACAACGAACCGCTCGATCTTTTGGAAAAAATGGATCGCCGCGACCGGAACCGGTTCGAACTGGATGAAAGCTCGAAGGCATCGGAAGATTCGATTTAAGTACTAACGCAAGCTCAAAAATAAAAAAGGCCGTCCTCTCGGACAGCCTTTTTTGTTTCTGATCGTTTCAGCAGTTATTAGTAAATGCTGAACGTATACTCCATGGTTTTAGTGGAGCTTACCGGCACGCCGTTGACCTTCTTCGGTTCGAATCTGATCAGTTTGGCGGCCGCTATCGCTTTCTCCGACAGGCCGTGCGGAAGGCCGCGAACGACCGTAACGCTGCCAACCTGCCCCGAAGCCAAAAGCGTAACCTTAACCAAAACGCTGCCCTGAACATTATTCGTTCGCGCGGCTTCAGTGTAGGTCGCTCTCGGGTTTGAAATTATCCTCAAAGGCGAGGTTACGCCAACCGGGGGTGGGGGAGGATTTCCGGCCCTTCCCGGACCGCCGTTTCCCGACCCATCGCCATTTCCATCTCCATCACCGCTGCCGGATCCCGAGCCGTTACCGCTGCCCATTCCCGTTCCGCGGCCACTGCCCGCTCCGGTGCCAACGCCGGTTCCCATTCCGCCGCCCGAACCCGGGCCGCTCGAAGGATCGCCAAAACGCGAATTAGGATCGCCCCAATTTCCATACTTCTTCGGGGTCTTCATGGTTCCCTGGGTCGAGGGAGGCGGAAGGACCAGATCGGGATTGGAAAGTTTAGGTATTTTCGGGTCCGGCGGACGGATCGGATCAGGCGTCTGATCGGGCAGATCGCCCTGGTTTACCGGCTTGGGATCGTTCTTGCCGCCTCCGCCGCCTCCGCCGCCATCATCTTTCTCCTTCTTTTTTTCCTCTACCTCAACCGGCATCGGAACATCCTCGAGCAGCATTGCCAGCGAGCGTTCGTCGCCGATCGCGCCGACGCCGATGTCCTTCTGGAACAGAGAAACAAAATAAGCACCTACGGAAAGCGTGAGCATAAAGCCCAGAGCACCGAGGAGCAACAAATTCCGCTGTCCTACGTTTTTTTCCTGAATGACTGTGACGTAATAGCCGCCGTCGTCCTCTTTCGTATATTTGCCTGGCTCGTAATTATGAAATGCCGTGCCGCTGTACGCCTCAGTCGCGGGAATCGAAGACGGTGCCGTCCAAACCGGTTCAGGTTCGACCGGATCCGGTTCATTGTCGATCATATCGGCGTTCACAACCTCGATCGGTTCGTCGTTGAGGAAAGCGGCTGTCGCCGGTTCCTGCGACATTTCCAAAATGGTGTCGGCGAGATTCGCCTGTGTGTCCGCTGCCGTAACCGGCGGAACATCCACGATCGGAGCAATCGGTTCTACTCCGCCAAGCGGGTTCATCTCAAAAGCCTGCAGTGGTGCTGCGCAATTAGGACAAAACCCAAACTTCTCGGCAAATCCTTCATCACATGAACTGCAATACTTAACAATTTTTCCCATCGCTAACGCCTCACTTTCTAATAAGGCCGGAAATCTATCCGGCGAAAAACCATTCTATAATTATAACCCGTTTTGAGTGGGTTTTGGCAATGTTTTGTAAAGATCCGTGTTGGACCGCGCCCGCCTTGTTCAATTCAGATAGATGCGGTGCACGTTTCACGCGATGCCCGAACAAATAGAACTTTTTCACAGTCGGCACACATTCTCGTTAAGCTCGTTACAACACCTGAATGGAATTCTGCAACTAAAAAAGATAACATTCCCCATTGCGGTTTTGATTTTTCGACCATGATCATTAAAAGACCAGCGTTTTCGATCCTTTCTGCCTTTATAATGTGCCTGTGTTTTGCGGCCGTATCCGCGGCCCAGGCGCCGTCGGCGACGCCGCGGCAGGAAAAGCTTCTCAACGGGCTGAAAGTGCTTGTATTCAAGACGCCCGCGGCGGACAAGGTGTCACTAAAGCTCCGCGTTCACGGCGGCTCGGCATTCGACCCGCAGGAGCGCGAAGGCGTCATGAAGCTGCTCTCCGAAAGCTTTTTCCCGACTGAAGGCTCGCGTTCGTTCTTTGCCGACGAGCTTGGCGGAAGCTTTAATGTTACTTGCAATTACGACTACATTCAATACGATTTCACTTCGCGGACAGGCGATTTTGTGACCCTTATCGAAACGGTCGCCCAGGCGATGGCGAATCCGGAATTGAACAAGGAATCGACCGCCGCGCTAAAAACGGCTTTGCTGGCACAGATTACCGAAGTCGAAAAAGACCCGGCCTATGTGGCCGACCGTGAGGTGGCAAAGCGTTTGTTCGGAACATTTCCATACGGCCGGCCGGAAATGGGCAGCACTGCATCAATCCAAAAGATCGATTTTGCGGACCTGATCTTTGCCCGCGAACGTCTGCTGACGGCTGATAATGCGACGCTGGCTATTTCCGGCAATGTCGATCCGGCGCTGGTCTTTCGGGCCGCCCGCCGTTATTTCGGAGCTTGGCTAAAGGCCGACAAAAAGATACCTTCGACTTTCCGCCAGCCGGACGCACCGAAAAACGGACTTCCGGTTGTCGATTCGCCGGTTGCAAACACAAGCGAGTTTCGCTTTGCCGCCCGCGGGCTTGCGCGGAACGATCCGGATTTCTACGCGTCGAAAATTCTTCAAAAGATCGTCGAAAATCGGTTCCGAAAACGCGAAGGCGATCGCGGATTTGTACGGAATGATCCGAGGACACTTCCCGGCTCTTACGTTTTCGGTGTTTCGGGCTGGAGGCTGGGCATCATCAAGAAGGATGGAAACGCCGTCGCCCTGCCCGACGACGTAAATTCATACCAAGCCGAATTCTTGAAAGATTCTGTGACGCAGGACGAATTCGACACGGTAAACCGCGAATGGATAGCGCGTTTGAATCCGGATAATATTTCCGAGCTCTGGCTGGACGCCGACACCTACAAACTCGGCCCGGTTCCGAAAGAAGAATCGAATGCTAAAAATGTGAGCATCGCAGATGTTCAGCGCGTCCTTGAAAAACTTCGCAAACAGCCGTTCGCGTTCGTCCTGGTGTTCGCCGACGGCGGCACGACCTCCCGCAACTAAAAAGATGCAGCCCGAACGGACCGCCAATGAGGTCGCTCATTCAAACGCCGTGCGCGAAATGTTTTCGGGTATTGCGGGCAAATACGACCTGCTCAATCATGTCCTGTCGGTCAACAT
>JABFSB010000381.1 GCA_013140875.1 Acidobacteriota bacterium | reverse complement strand
ATCTTCGAATTTTATTTATCCGCCAACGAGATCCTGCGTGAAGACGGACGCAGTTGGTTCGGGTTCGAGGTCCGCGACGCGATCGGGCGGGGCGAAACGATCGTGAACCGGATGACCGGTTCGCCGCCGCTTGTCCAGTTTGCGTTGGGAGCTCTTTACAATAAGGCGGGCGAACATCAATCGGCGATCAACGCCTTGACGCAGGTCGTGGAAAGCGAAAAGAGCAATGAATCTGCGTTTGTGTTTCCAACCCAGGAGCTTCGCAATTATGTAAAGGTCCTGCGCAAGATCGAACGCGATCCTTCGGAAGCGCCGTTGACCTCGGCCGCCATACGATCGCTTGAAAGAGCGCGTCGGCTTCGGGGTAAAGCGATTCTTGAAGAGAGCCGGGCCGCCTTTGTTAAGAATTCGTCGAATCAACCGGCGAGGGCGGAGCTACCGATGGCGGGAAGATCGGAAGCTGAGGCGATCGAAGCCGAGCACACTAATGGTTCGGGTAGAACTATTCTCGATCGTTTGTCTGAACAGCCTGATTACACGGAAAAGCCGCCGACCCATATCGCAGCCGCAAACGGTTCAAAAACTAAAAGAGACAGCGTTAAGAGAGAAAAGAAAGACCCCTTCGTCGACCGCAAACCGATAACCGAAGTTCTGCACGACATCTACGACCGCAACGTGCAGTAGTTTTTGCCACGCGGGCCGCTACTTTATCCCAAAAAATTTACGAATCGAAGCCATAACGCCTTTGTCGGTCTGGGTCGTGGACTCGGCCTGATCGGGAGACTTGGCGTTTAGAATGGCCTTCCGCTCTTCGATCATTTTGCAGATCGATTCGACCAGTTCGGGATTGCCTTCGAATATCGGCTTCAACGCGCTTTTGTTTATCTGAACGACCTCGGTTTCGGTCTGAGCACGGACGGTCGCCGTCCTCGGCTCGCCCGTCAGCAGGCTCATTTCACCAAAATAATCGCTTTCCCGAAGCGTGTTGATCACCTTCGGCAAGTTTCCCTGAAGTATTTCGACATCGACCGTTCCCCGCGTGACGACGAACATCGAATTCCCTTCCTGGCCGCGTCGCACGATCGCTTCACCGGGAGCGAACACGCGGTCCTTCGACGCCCGGGCGAGTTTGTGCAGCTCTTCATCCGAAAGCGGAGCGAAGATCGGTATTCGGCTGAGCCTTTCGACAGTTACGTTCAGGTACTCGTCGATGTTCGGTTCCTCGGCGGTCTGCTGCATAAAGACCGTGCGCGTCGGGTATGCAAAATGGATGTTGTCGCGCTGGAACGCGTACCAGATGCGCTGGCGGATCAGGGCATCGGTATCGTTGTAAAGCGTATAGTCGTCGGCCCAATATTTAACCTCCCAGTCGAGTCCGTTTTCGCCGAGGTTTCGGATGCGAACGATGGGCCTTATCTTTTGAGAAACGTTCTCGACCTGGCGGACCGCATCGCGAACTATTTGAATTGTCTTTGCCGGCGAGTTCGAATACAGCGTATTAAAAAACACTATGCGGGCGTTGAGATTGCCTTTCGGTGCAACTTCGATCGACTCCTTGCCGAGAACCGAATTACTGATGACGAGAAGTTTATTCTGAAAAGTTCGAATCTTGACGCCACGCCACGAAACGGCCTCGATCACGCCGTTGGCCTTGTTCGCGAAGGCGACCACATCGCCGACCTGGAATGGCTGGTCCGCCTGAAGCGCAATTCCCGCAAACAGATTGCCGAGCGTGTCCTGCAAGGCAAGACCGACAACGATTCCAATGATCGTCGAACCCGTAAAAAGCGGCGCAAGCTGTACGCCGGGATACTGGGATTGAAAAATAATAAAGAACGCAACAATGTAAACGATGATCGAGATCACCGTCTTGAGCAGTGACGATATCTCCGACTGTCCCGAACCGCGAAATGCGGTCTTGAGAAGCAGGAATGCGACGAATCGGACGATCGAGATGACCAACGCCATCCACAGAAAGATCTTCGCGATGTGAAACAGGTTCACGACCAGCCCGATCATCGTGGTGGTCATCATCGTCGGCGCAACGCCGTCTGTCGAAACGACCTGTCCCTCGACGACATCCAGTCCGAATCGCGCGAGAACGTAGTCGCGCAAGCCGCCCTCCACAAACGGAAACGCGATAAGAATGAGAATTACTACGCCCGCGAAAATGACGAAGTAAATGAATCGCTTCTGGAGTTCGGCAGTGGCCATACTGAGTGTGTGCTAAAACATATCAGCTATCGTTTTGCCGATCAACAGCAGCGAAAGCACTGATACTGTTCCGGTTATCGTCCAGGCCAGCAGGTTGAAGACGAGTGTGTTCTTGTTTTTGCCCATTATCTCTTCGTTGTTTGCGAGCGTTACGACGGCGCCGAGGACGATCGGCAAAAGCAGGCCGTTGATACATTGAGTAAAGAGGAGCAGTTTGATCTGCGGAATTCCCGGTATCAGCGCAACAAGGCATCCAACGAGTATCAGAGCTGTAAATATACCGAGAAATGTCGGAGCTTCGCGGAAAGTGCGCGACAGCCCTTTTTCAAAACCCAGCGCTTCGCTGACCGAGTACGCGGTCGAGAGCGGAAGCACGCCCATCGCCAGCATGGCGGCACCGAACAGACCGACGGCGAACAGATATTTGGCGTACTGGCCCGCAACCGGTGCGAGCGATTCCGCCGCCGTCCGGGCAGAATCTATTTCAAAAACCCCGCGGGTGTGAAGAGTGGCGGCGGTGGCGATCATAATAAATGCGGCGATCGCACACGCGAAAACGGTTCCCACGATCACGTCCGCACGCGCCAGCGGCAGGTCGTCCTTATCCATTCCGCGTTCGACGACCGACGATTGCACAAAGATCTGCATGAACGGCGTGATGGTCGTGCCGATCAGCGCCATGATGGTGAAAAGATAAACGGTATCCGTCCTGAATGTCGGTTCGACAAAGCCGGCGGCGGCCAGCGACCAGTCCGGTTTAGCCAGAAACGCCGAAACTATATAAGTAAAAAAGATCAGCGACATCGCCAGAAAGACTCGCTCGACGCGCTTTTGCGATCCCTTGACCACCAGCCACCAGACAAATCCGCCAGCCAGCGGCAGCGAAATAAATCGCGGAATGCCGAGCAGTTCCGACGCCTGAGCTATACCGACAAATTCCGAGATGATTACGCCGGTGTTCGCCACAAGCAAGGCCAGCATAACGAACGCCGTCCACCGCACGCCGAACTGTTCGCGGATCAGGTCGGCTAAACCCTGACCGGTGACCACGCCCATTCGCACGCACATCTCCTGCACGACGATCAGGCTGATCGTCATCGGAATAAAGACCCACAGCAGCGAATATCCATATGCCGCTCCGGCCGATGAGTAGGTAGCGATTCCGCTGGCGTCATTGCCCGCGTTGGCGGCGATCAATCCCGGCCCGAGGATGGCCAGATATGCAAAGAATCGATAGTTCGACAGACGACGGCCCAGCCGCGCAAACGATCCGCGCGTGTCCCGCACCAGCCGCTTGGGTGTAAGGCGTGACAAATCCATTGTTACAACTATCGCCGTCTATCATCTTTCGTTAAGATCGGGAACTCCGACAAAGAACCACCGCCGGAACATCTGAATATAGCCTAATTCAAATCAATGCGGAAGCCCGCCCTCCAAATGCCGAAGCCCGCGCTCCAAATGCAGAAGCCCGCGCGTCAGCAAGGGCGTAACATCCAGCGTAATCACTAAAGCATTTTTGCCCACGAAACACGCGAAAGCACGCGAAAGGGAGAAAATAATTTCTTTTTCGTGTATTTCGCGTATTTCGAGGGCAAAAAAAGTGCAGAAGCCCGCGCGTCAGCAAGGGCGTAACATCCAACTTTGTCCATTACGCCCTTACTAACGTGCAGGCTTCTGCATTTCGGATCGGAAAAACGGTGTACTTCAGAATCACGGCGTGTTCGGTTTAAGATATTCTCCGCTGAGAACCTCGGTGCTGACGATCTTCCACGAGAACCAGCCTTCTTTGAGCACGTAATACATGGTAATTTTATTGTCGGCGAACGCAGGCCCGGCGATCTTTTGGGTTGTTTGGATGACCTTCATCCGCACTTCGCCTTTTTTTTCCGAAGTCACCTGTCCAAGCACCTCGACCGAGTAGCGAATGTCGTAAACCTTGAATAATTGCTCGGTCGTACTTCGCGTGATCGCGTAGTTCGGGCCGTCGGAATCAATATACGACATCGCCGCCTCAAGGTCTTCACGATTCATCGCCTCGATATGCGCCCGGATAACCTCCGCCGGGCTCTCCCTCGGCCCAACCACCGGCCCACACCCCGAAACCGCAAATATCGCGACAAAAATAATAAAGATCTTCATTCCCACGGCCCTCTCAACGTCATCAGTCTCGTTCAAACAAAACCTTCAACCAATATCATGACGGAAAACCAGCCAACGATTGCCAAAGCCGCCCGTTTTATGTCAGGAGCGCGCGTTTTGTTACCGAAGCCCACTTCTATCGCGGAAGCCCGCGCGTCAGCAAGGGCGTAACATTCAACGTGTCCTGTAAAGCATTTTTGCACGCGAAACACGCGAAAAGTACGCGAAAGGGAGACAGAAGCCCGAGCGTTAGCAAGGGCGCAACATCCAACGTTGTTCATTACGTCCTTACTAACGTGCGGGCTTCCGCATTGCATTTGTAGGCTGCCAGACACACAATTTTACATTTTCGTGAAAGAGTAGGGGCGTGAAGTACTTTCTCGTCGGAATCTTTGTTGTCGGCTGCTGTTTGCAGGTTTCGGGTCAAGCGATCTGCAGCATGAGCTTGTCGGACCTGCCGGCGATTCACGGCATCAAACTCGGAGCGTCGCGAGAAGACCTAAACCTCACGTTTGCAAGCACCTCCAACAATGCAGGCGCGGCGGCAACGCCAAAACCCGATCTTTCCAACCTGGAAGAAATATGGACCGGTTTTTATCACGACCGGCTCGCCAGCGTCGAATTCGATTACGACCGGACCACGGAATGGAAAACGGTCCGCCAATTTGCCGAGCACCTCGAACGCCGGCTCAAACTCCCGATGGATTCCTGGGTCTTTGTCGGCGATACCGAGGCGATGATGGAATGCCGTGACTTCAAAGCGGCCATAAGTTCGGTGCGAAACACTCTCAGCATTACCGACAGTCTGGCAAAAGCCGCCGCCCAACAAGAAGCACACCGCCAGAACGAACCTTCCCGAAAACGTATCTATTAGAATTCATATCGATCGAAGCCGTGTTTTCGTTCTTTAGACGGCTGCTTCGCGGCTTTGCCTGAGCATCGTTCCTTTAAAACGCCGCGGTTTTTGTTTACAATTAAGGTCTAACTGCAAGTACTTAGAAAGACTTAAGATGACGAAGGTCCTATTTTTCGAACACTAAGGGAGATTGATCATGAAGAAATTAACTGCTCTGGTTTTTGCGTTCACGTTACTCGTTTCCGTTCCGTTCGTTGCCAATTCTATTTCAACCTCGGACACATCCGTTTCGGCCCAGGCCCAGACCGTCAGGACGACCCGTCGTAAAAAAGGCGTCATCCGCCGCGGTTATGCCGGCGGTAAGTGGGTCACTAAAAAAGTATACAGGGGTGGAAAGTGGGTTGCCGTAAAAACATGGCACGGAACAAAATGGGTCGGTAAAAAATCGTGGAAGACCGGCCGAAAAGTCGTCAGCCGAACCAAGAAAGTTGTTTACTAACATCAGTGGGAAGTGATCGTTGAATGGGCCGCCTGAATCATTTCAGGCGGCCCTCGCTTTTTGTGAGCTGCACCATATGTAGGTCTGGCACGCCGTGTGCATCTACATGATCTTGAACGGCGAAAACCGAACGATATTGTTACACAGAGGAGAACGTAAATTATGAAATACCGTAATTTAACAGGACTGGCGTTTTTATTTTTCATTGTATTGTTTTCGTACAATCAAACGAACGCTCAAGTAGTGGAAGCGGTCAAGGATGCCGCGTCGAAAACAAAAGACGTGACTGTCGATACGGTAAAAAAGACCCAAGTGATTGTCACCGACAATTTGGAAAAGGCGGTCGACAAGACAAAGGATGTTTCGGTCGACGCAGCGAAAAAGACTGCTTCGACGTCCAAAAAGATCGGCAATTATACGGTTGATACGACCGAAAATGTGGCCGGTGCGACCTATGAAGGCGGAAAATATTTTACGGAAACGACCTGGGACGGGACAAAATGGGTTTCCAAACGCGTCTGGCACGCAACCAGGAAAGCCACTAAGGCGACAAAGGAAGCCGTAGTGGGTGACGGCGAACAGAAACCATAGTCGAGAAATTTAATATCGGTTCCACGCAGGGACGGCGGCAACCGGCTGAAAGGCCTGTTGTTGACCGTCTCTTTCTTTTGTTTTCTAATGGTTAGCTTATGAAGGAAAAAGTTCGCGTAGCAGGCGGCCAGGGTTTTTGGGGCGATATGCTGACGGCCCCGATTGATCAGGTCCGCAAAGGGCCGATCGATTATCTGATGCTCGATTATCTGGCCGAGGTGACCATGAGCATCCTGCAAAAACAGCGTTCCCGCGACCCGAACGCAGGATACGCCCGCGACTTTGTTTCGCTGATGCGCGAGATTCTTCCCGATTGTGTCGAGAAGAACATAAAAGTAATGTCCAACGCCGGCGGCGTGAACGTCCTGGGTTGTGCCGAGGCCGTGCGCGATACGGCCCGCGAATTAGGATTAAAAGGAAAAGTCAAGATAGGCGTCGTAACCGGCGACGACATTCTCGACCAACTCGACTCGTTTCTCACAAAAGGCGTCGAGATAAAAAACATGGACACCGGCGAGCACCTGTCCGAAATCCGCGACAAGGTGCAGTCGGCCAATGTTTACCTCGGTGCAAGCGGCATCGTCGAAGCGCTCGATGGCGGAGCAAAGATCGTCATCGGCGGCCGCCTGACGGACACAGGCTTGACGCTCGGCCCGCTGATGCATGAATTCGGATGGAAATTCGACCAGTGGGATTTGGTCTCGGCCGGCACGATCGCCGGGCACATTATCGAATGTGGTGCCCAATCTTCGGGCGGCAATTGCCAATACGATTGGCAGTCCATTCCCGACATGGCCAACATCGGCTTCCCTATCGTCGAAGCTTCGCCGAACGGTGAGTTCGTCGTCACCAAACACGATGGCACCGGCGGCCGCGTCAACGTTCCAGGCGTGACTGAGCAATTGCTATATGAAATGGGCGATCCGAAAGCCTATATCACGCCCGACGTTGTGGCCGATTTCTCATCTATAAACC
>JABFSB010000146.1 GCA_013140875.1 Acidobacteriota bacterium | reverse complement strand
CCCAATTCGCGAAGTACGGGATCGTTCTTCAAGAATCCGGTTGTATCGGGCGAAAAATTTTTCGAAGTAGAGGGTTTAGCCGAAGAGGCGTCGGTACCGCATTTTCCGGCCGGTCATGGAATGGAAAAGATTCCGGCGGCGTGGCTGATCGAAAAAGCCGGATTCCACAAGGGGTTTTGTTTAGGTAACGCGGGTATCTCGACAAACCATTCCCTGGCGCTGATAAATCGCGGTGGAGCGTCGGCCGCGGAAATTCTGGACCTTAAAGATCTGATCGTAAGCGGCGTCGCATCGAAATTTGGGATCGAACTCGTCCCCGAGCCTATATTTGTCGGATTCGGAATGACGCATCGATAATCGGGCAGCGTCTTAATTTGACTGCGGTACAAGCCAGTTATCGGGTATTTGAGTTTTCTCTTTCTTCTTGTGTTCATCTTCTTTCTCTGTTTCAGTAAACTGTCTTACCAAATGAAAGCGGAACCACGGAATAAAGGAATCACGAAGAAGAAGAACAAGAAGAAAGAAGAGAAGCAATGAGCGAAAGCTTTTGACGATCCCCAAAATTTCTTTGGCAAAAAATTTCAACTCGACACGTCCGAGTAGAGTATAATATTGGGTGGCTAGAGCTTTACCAACCCTACAAATCATCTGCACGAGGTGGGCCATGTTCCGGACAAATCATTTCTTTAAAGGGCTTTTTTCGCTATTAGCGGTTGTTTCGATCAACTTACAGAGCGTTCCGACCGTTCGGGCAAACGACATCGTCGCAACCGAAGACGTTGTCTCCGGTTCGAGCGTTTTTGTCTTTCGCGAGTCTCGAAAGAAGCCGCAGGAACGTGCCGGCGGGTCGATCGGCATCGGCGGCAGCCGTAAGAAGTCTTATCGCGAAACAATGAATGCCCAGATCGCGGCCGCCCGGAAGAAAAAGGCGGACGCGGCAAGGGCCAGGGCCGCCCTGGTCGCAAAGGCCCGTGCAAAAGAACGGCTCGCGAAGCTGAAACTTTCGAACACACTTGCCGCGGCCGCGGAAAAGAAAATGGGAACGGGTGACGTCGCGGGCGCGATCGTCGATTATCGTGGTTCGCTGAAAGCAAACCCGAAAAACGCCGAATCTATCAGCGGTTTAAGCGAAGCCCTTACGGCGACGGGCATCCAGACAGCCGGTGAAGACAATAACGAAGCGGCCGTTCCGATGTTTAACGAGGCCGTGAAGCTCGATCCAAAGAATGAAGTCGCGTTTACCAAATTAGGCGAGATACACGACGCTCGCGGCCGGAATGCTCTTGCCATTACAAACTATGAAAAGGCGTTAGCGATCGATCCCGAGCTGTCGTCCCTCTATCTGCCGGTGGCCCTGGCATATGTAGAAGCCGGAAACGCGGTAAAGGCTGATCTCTATTTGACCAGGGCTGAGTCCTCTGGTGCGGCCGGGACCGATGCGAAGATGGCGCGGGGCGTGCTTCTTTATAAACAGAATAAGAACGCAGAGGCTCTTGCCGTTTTCGATCAAATCGCGGCGGCCGAACCGCAAAACGGCGCGGTTCAGTACCAGCGTGCCGTACTTTTCGACAAGCTTGGCCAGCCGGACAAGGCGATTGATACGTACAAAAAGGCGACTCAGATGGATCCGGGATACGCACCGGCGTGGTTCGATCTTGGCGTGATCTATTACAATAAGGGCGATTACAAGAACGCGTTAACGGCTTATCAGTCGGCGGTAAAAGCCGACAATGCAAACGCGAAGGCACACGCCAATCTGGCCAGCACTTACCGCCAGCTTGAGCGGTATCCGGAAGCGAACGCCGAGTATAAGATCGCCTCCGAGACGATCAAGGATGACCCGAATCTTTACAGCGAATGGGGTTTTTGCCTCGGCAAGACCGCTGAATGGGACAATGCCACGGCCCGTTTGGAAACCGCGAAGGGAATGAGCCCGACGGCGGAAGACGAGTCAAACGTCGGTTGGGCCTACTATAACGCGGCGCAAACAGACAAGGCCGCGAAAAACGACGCCGCAGCCGCGGAAAAACTTGAAAAGGGCAAAGTATCGCTGCAAGCGGCGGTTCAGAAAGACCCGAACCTGGACGCCGCCCACATGAATCTTGGCTCGACCTACAATAGCCTTGGTGAGCACGATAAGGCCGTCGTCTCATTGAACGAAGCGGTCAGGCTTCACAATGATTGGGTCATTGCCTTGAATCAGCTTGGCCTGGCATATCGCGGGACAAATAATCTCTCGGCGGCGCTGAACTCGTTCAATCGTGTCGTCGTCCTCGACGGTAATAACGTCTCGGGTCTGTTCGGCCTCGGCTCGACCCAATATGCGACGGGCGACAAGAACGCCGCGAAGAAAACGCAGGCAAAGCTGAAGAAGATCCGTCCCGATCTGGCCGATCAACTCGGCAGCATTATCGCCGGCAAAGCGATCGAGTACGGCACTCAGAAGCTGAAAGAAAAGGTCCGCATTCCAGGCATTCCTTTTTAGCTGGATTTGGCACCGACAAAAAAAGAGGATGTTTGAAAAAGACGACGAATCTCTCGGCGAACTCAGCGAAACCTCGGCGGCCTCTGTGTTAAAAATTAGTGTAAACGCAGAGAACACAGAGTTTACGCAGAGTTTGCCGAGACAGGAGCGGTTTCGGGATCCTTGTGAGTTTCATTGAAACTCATCTCGATTCCGACTTTTCAGACAGCCTCTTTTTACAATTTTACAACGGATCGCGGTCAGTCCGCCGCGAGGTTATTTTTCCTTCGCCGGTACGCCACACAAGCAAGCCCAACGACCAATAAAGCGACCGCGAAAGCCTTGAGTGAAAAACTCAGGGTCGACCTCGATCCCGCAATGTGCGGGCGGACATCTACTTTGCCGTGCACCGTGAAAGCAGCCCAATAAAAAGGCGAACGAAACCTCGGCTCCTGCATTAACGACGTCTGAGCGCGCTTTAACGATTCCGAAGGCGTAAGACGGTCATCCGTAATTCCTCTGTAGAAATTCGTCATCAGCGTACGCGCCGCCTCGTCCTCAACTTTCCAAAGGCTTGAAAGCACAGTCTTCGATCCCGCCTGAAGAAACGCATTGTTAAGGCTCAAGACGCCTTCGCCCTTGAGGTCTTTACCCACCGCCGTTTCGCACGCGCTCAAGACGACAAGATCACAATTGAGCCGAAGAGAATAGATGTCCTGCAGGCGGACCATCTCATTTATGAGTTCGCCTTTCTCGGCGAAGCGGGAAAAGACTATCCCCGAAAGATCAGGCCGTTCCGTATCGGCCCGCGCGTGAGTGGCAATATGAAGTATCTTGTAACCGCTAAGATCGGAACCAAGAAAAGCATCGCGCGAAGCCGCAAAACCTTCGAATCGATCGGCCGACGAACCGACGGTCTGGATTATCAAGTCTGCTTCACGTTCGGAACCGCGCAGTCTCGTCAATGATCTGAGCGATTCGACCAGGCGAAACTTATCGCCGTCGCTTTGTTTTTGCGAAGCCGCGATATTTACACCGGTCAGCCGCTCATCGTCACTGGAAAAGACCGGATCGGAGAAAACTATAAGATCGCGTCGATTCTCATTTTCCCGCGTCTCGATTTTTGCCAATAGCAAAAGTGTTTGCGCCGAAGGCTGGTATATGACCTCATTCGTATTCAGAAGCGGCTCGTCCGTTTTCGTATCAGGCAAGGGAATCGCCGAAAAAGGAAGAGAATGTAATGCTCCGTCCGCCACGATGATAATGCGTTTGTTCTTTATGCGCTCGCCTGCGGGCCCAAGAAGGACCTTGCTCAATTCGCGTGCCTGCGTCCGGTAATTTTTTTCCGAGGAAGCTATCCGCTCCTGATACGCTTCGACGGTTTCGCCCACCCGAGTTTCATTGGCGGCGATCAGGTCTCTGATAGAAGCGATGCGGCCCTCGATCTCTTGCCGGCCCGGCAGTGCGTGGGCCGAAAGCCCGTTATTGTCGACCACCCAGAGATAACTCTTTTCCCGGCCGAGCCAATACTCCAATACCAACGAGTCATCCTTGATGACGTCGCGGCGTAGATCTTCGACATTCAATGAGGAGGGGTCTTTTATCCCGGAATACACCGGGCTCGTGATCTTCGCCGTCGCCCGCAATTGTTCGATCCGCTGTTCGATCTCCCGTATGTCACGGTCGGTGTCGTCGATCTCCTTGCGGGACGCGGCAGAATCGACCAGATTTGCGAGCCGGTCCGATGCCGCGTTATATGAAATCAGCAATTCCTTCTCAGCGGCCAAAATGTCGGGCGGGGCATCGGCGGTAACGCTGGCTTCGAGCATGGATAGTTTTTCCAGCATCGATCGGGCGCGAGAACGTTCGGCTGCCTGTAAAGCTTTTTCCACAAGTTTGGGGTCCGGGTTTTTCTCCGCCGCCATCATCAACAGCCTTATGAGAAGTTCGTACCGTTCGGAAACCGAGGCAAAATGCGAGCTTCGAAGCCGGGTGTTGCGCACCTCCGCCGAGAGCTTTTCGGTGCCGTCCACCGACGCCTGGGAAAGCTTTAGGGCTTCGGCCAGCCGGCCTTCTTTTAGTTCAAGGCCGGCGAGATTGTAAAGCGTGTTCGTTTCGCCTTGCCGATTGTGAATCTCTCGGTTTATCGAAAGCGATCTTTCAAACTGCTTGCGTGCCTGTGAATTCTCGCCCAGCCTGACGAGAACGGAGCCGAGTTTGTCGTGAATATTCGCCGCCGCGAGCGGCAATTTGGCTCGTTGAAAAACGGGAAGCGCTCTTCGATAATACGAGATCGCGAGATCGTTTTCTTTCATCCGGAAATAATGATCGCCGACGAAACTATGTGAAGCGGCAAGTCCCGGATAATATTTATCTTGGGCGGCCAGTCCTTCGCTGGTCCTGAGATATTCGAACGCAGCCGATTCATCGCCGAGCTTAAAACTCAGGTCGATCAGAAGCGGCAGAGTTATCTGAACGCCCGGCCGATAGCCCACTTTGTCAAAAAGTTGAAAGGCCTCGCGTCTTTTTGAGAGAGCGAGGCCCAATTCACCCAACTCCTGATAAACGTACCCGATGCCGTTCTGAAGTCGAGCTTTTTCCACGCCGTCGATATCGACAGGGAACATTTTTTCCGCTTCCAGATATTCGTCAAGAGCTTCCTGTTTTCGGCCGAGCATGTTGAGCAGGTGCCCGCGAATTACCTTTGCGCGGTTGATGTTTCTTGGCTCGCCCGATTCAAGAAACAGGCCTTTGGCTTCGTCGGCATTTTCAAGACCGAGTATGTACTTGCCGGTAGCGATCCTGGTTCCCGCAAGGCTCATCAAGGCGTTTGCCAGTACTTTTTCGTCGTCGCGCTGACGAAACATTTCGACCGCTTTTACATGACTTGCTTCGGCTTCCGCAAACTCTCCCTTGCTTTCATAAATTTCGGCCGCACTTCTGAATACATAACCATCCGCAGCCGGGTCATTGGCCGCCGCGGCCAATTCTCGAGCCTTATTTAATATTTTTTGGGCTTTAGCCGGCTCACCGTTCGCGATCAGGTATCGGACATAAAGGGTCAGATTCTTGATCGCGTCCAAATGACTGAGTTTCGGATTCAGCTCAACAGCCCGCTTTGCCGTAGCAAGCGCTTTTTCACGCTCGTTTACGATGTCTTGAAGCCGGGCAGTTCGGCGAAGGCTTTGTGCAGCGGCCTGAAAATTGCCAAGCTTTTTGAATTCGTCTCCGGCCCTGAGGAAAAGCACGATCGCACTTTGCAGCGACTCGCCATTCCACTGTGCCGCAAGCTTCTGTGCCTCCGCTTCGATCTTCGCCGGCGACACTTCGTTATCCGCGTTAATCGCCGAGTGCAATGATTGCGAAAATGCCGCAAGAACGATCAAAAAAAACAACCTGGATCGAAACTTGCGGCAAAATATTAAAACCATGTACAAAAATGTTTGTTGTGAATTTACGTTACTGCTCGATCTTCCGGACCGTCGTCGGCAAAGCCGGAGATATCCCAACCCAATTCGAAATTCTTAAACCGTCCAAAATAGGCCAGATAGTTACTGCTTTCCGCCATTCCCTTGGTAAAGGGCAACCCATCTTTAGTGAATGGCAAACCATCCTTGGTGAAAGGCAGCCCGTCCTTGGTGAACGGCAAGCCGTCTTTGGTGAACGGCAGTCCATCTTTAGTAAAGGGCAGGCCGTCTCTGGTGCCGGCCACTAAAACCCGCTCACGACGCTGAACGATACTATCACACAAACCGCGGTTGGCCGGTGCGTTTTTCCTTTGTTTTCTTAATCGGCGAAACGTTATATTGCCGACGTAATTTAAAAGGAATTCGTACCAGCCCAACCCGATCCCGGATGGACGATAAGCGTCGCCATTACCTTTGCCTCGAACGAACCGAAGGCTTCGGTATTGAGAGTCGGTCAGCGCGAACGAAAGGTACGACCACGGGAAGAACATCGAAATCCCGTTGGAAAACTGATATGTGTCGCCGCTGAATCCGCACTTGATCACGCAATCGTTTACGGCGTCGATCACCTTGCGGCACACTCCGTTAAGGTTATCAATAGCACGTTCCGATCCCGCGTAAACGCACTCATCGATTAGCCTTTGACAAAGGTCTTTAATATCAACGCATTGGTCCGCCATATACGTCTGCGAATCGTAGTGGCCTTGCAGGATGATCCTCTTGATCTCGCGTGACAACCGGCGGCCGCCCTGTCCCGGCCCGTCCTGCAGAAGGTGCGTGAGGCCATAACCAAGATGGCTCACGGCTTCGGCCAGCGGAACCACCTTGCCGAGGTCCCAGGCGGAAATATCCATTGCCCGGCCGCCGATGGCCAAGCCGCGGTGGTAGTCGGTAAACGATCTGACGAAACTTCCGGCAAGGCTGTTCAAACTGGCACCCGATTCCATCTCAGTCGCAAAATCGGTGAGCATTTCGGCATAACCCCAGCCTGAGTTCGGCAAGTTGCCTTGTGACGCGACGATGGTTTTTGTTACGTCTTTCAGCTCATAGCCGACCTCAAGCATGCTCATCAAACAGCTGTCAAAACCGAGGATCGCGATTTGGCCGTCCGAACCGTTATTCAAATAACGATCGTTGATCTGTTCCAAAGCTTTTCGGAAACTGCTCAAGGTAAAGTGTTTTCCGGTGCGTTCATCGTGAAGAAAAGTTTTTCCGTGAAACCCGAGGCTGTGGCCCGAAACGATGAGCGCGTAGTTTTGAGCCTTTCGTCCACGGCATCCGACATCGGAACTTTCGGTACACCAACGTACGAAATTGAGCAGAGCTTCAGGCGACCCGGAGTTTTCAC